>CAYJEC010000012.1:0-18577 GCA_964369025.1 uncultured Ideonella sp.
CGGTAGTCGCTGTACATCGCCGTGCCGTCGGCCAGGCGGTGGCCGGAGCCGGGATTGCTGGCGGTGGCGCTGGGAACGGGCAGCCGCAACCAAAGAGGTGTCAGGCTGCGCTCGGTGGAACCATTGCCGCCGCTGGACAGAGGGGACAAACCGACGGGCCCGCTCATGGGCTCGACCCCGGAGACCAACTCGCACAACTGATCGATGGTCTGGTTCAAGCGCCCACGCAGGGCCTGGAGCTCAAGAGTCAGGCGATGCACCTGCTCGTGGCGGCGAGCGTCTTCGGTTTTTGGCATGGCGTTCCAACTGCAATTGTCGGGCCCGGCTCGCGATCACGGAGGGCGCGCACGCCAGGCGGCGAACCGGGAGGGAATGTTACCGTGGGCTTTCCGCCCGGCGAGCCGCCTTGCGGGCCCCTGGAACTTTGTTTGAAATCCGGCCATCCGCAGGGGCCTTGTCACCGCTGGGCGCGGGCTCGTAGCCATAGCGGCGGCGTCCAGCGCCGCACAGTTGGCGGATGGTGGCAAGATCAGCTTCGCTCAGCACGCCTTCGTCGCGATGGTCCACCTGCCGGGTGGTCAGCGTGGAGAACCATTTTTCGTCGAACGGTTCGCCGATGAAATCGAGCAACATCTTCAGTTGCTTGAGCGGCTGGTCGACAAAGTCCTCGTAGCGGAGTTCATAGACGCGCGCAGGGTAGGCGCGTTTGAGGCCGGCGATGATCTGCACCGCCTCGTTCCAGTAGTTGCATGCGCCGGCCAAGCCCTCGACCTTCACGATGCGGCCGATCCGCAGGCTGGCCACGACGTTGATCGGCTCACGCACGATGTGCACGAACCTGGCTCGGGGCATGCTGCTGGCTGCCAGCATGGCGCCGTAGACGTTTTGTGGCGTCTTGTCGAACCAGCGCGTCGCACCCGGCTTCTTGCGGTGGATGTACAGCGTCATGTACTTCCAATAGAGCTCGGCGCGCGACGTGCACTGCTTGAGCATCTCGACGAACTCGGGCTCGGTGATGCCGTCGATCTCACGGTGGCGCTTGAGGACCACGTTGTTGGTCAGGGTGCGGGTCATCGCTTCGGTGCCGTAGGGCTCGCCCCAGCGGTAGAAGTGGGTCTCCTCCGGACCAGCCAGGTTCGGGTGCATGCGCAGCGCATCGCGCAGCATGGTGGTGCCAGAGCGCACGCAGCCGAGCATGAAAAACGGCGCCGACTGAGTCGGCACCAGGGGCAAGTCCAACGGCACATCCACGGTCATGGGCGTGGCGAGGGGTTTGGCTTTCGGGGCAGGGGCAGCCGGTCGGGTCATGGCAGCGAGTATGTGTGGAGGCCCAGCCTACGGCGGGCAAGGGTGGTCCAGTCCAGAACTGGGGCCGAGCGGCACCTGGCGTCACATGGTACGGCGCCGGGTCCAGCGAATGATAAGCGGTGCGCAACACCAGCACGCTGGCCTCGCCAACATTGGGCCCCAGATGGCGCGGTGTGGTGGCCCGGCGGTCTCCATCAGGCATCGGTCGCTGGAAGAACGAGGCCGCCGGCCGCCGCGCCACCACCCGGGCCTGCCGGGCTGCGGGCTAGCCATGGCGGAACCGCAGGGTCGGGTCGCTTCGCAGCACCAACAGATCCTCTTCGTACAGCGCATCGAGCCGCGCGCGGACCTCGTCTGTCCAGGGGTCGAACTGCACCATCTTCGGCCCGGCGACCAGTTTCTCGACCGATGCCCGCGCGGCGGTCGCCACCTCGGCCCCGGCGTGGCTGTGGATGTCGTCGAGCAGCTTGATCGCCAGCCGCGACATGGTTCGGCGCGGCCGCTCCTCGCTGGCCACGGGGAGCCTGTTGATGTCGAGCTCGAACAGGCTGGACGTCATCGACCCGCGTACCTGATGCAAGGCTTCGTAGGGCCAGCAGGTGAGCGTCGATTGAGGAAAGGCCAGGCGCAGCTCGCGCAGGATCGCAGGCCAGCGGCGTTTCTCGGGCTGGAATCGCTTGATCGCCGACTCGAAGGTGAAGTAGCGCGAATGGCGGATGGCCTCGCAGTACGCCGAGCGCAGGTAATCCGAGTAGCGTCTCACCGAGATCAGCAGATGCACCTCGAAGGGCTGGAGGGCGCCCTTCAGGTTCGCCATGCGATCGGCCAGGTTGGGATAGAGGCAGCCCTGCGCAAAGTTGCCTTCGCAGGTGCCGATGAGGTTCTCGTCGGACAGGATCACCCGGGCGTGGGCCGACGCCAGGCGCCCCAGGTAAGCCTGGGCACGCTTGAACTGCGGCACGCCGTGGCCGTCGCCCACCCCGGCCAACGGCGTCAGTTCGGCCCGGACTTCGTCCAGCGGCGGGCAGTGGATGCGTGCCGCCTGACCCAGCGGATTGCACGCCACCCAGTAGCGCTGCAGGTGGGTGGTGGCGGTCTTGTGAACGCCAAGATGGAGGTCAATCCGCATGGTCGGTGGCTTGGAGAGGTTCGGGGGCGGAGGCGGTGGCTAACTTGGCGAGCCGGGCCTGCACCAGGGCATAGTCGGCCCGGTAGATGCGGTCGAGTTTCACCTGGATGTCGGGCGTGACCACCTCCTCGTAGGGATGGGGGGCGGGCGGATGGCACCAGGGCCGCTCGCGAAGATCCGGAATGCGGGTCACGCCGGCCCTATGCAGGATGCGCGCCATCTGGGCTGGATAGAACGCCAGCAAGCCGATGTCCTTGACCTGCAGGCGCTCGCGAAAGCGCGCCAGCTGAGGCGCCTGGGGGCTCCAGCCAGCGTCCCAGCGGATCGAGGTAGTGCCTGCCACGTTGGCCTCGACGAAGTCGAGGAAGCGGCTGAAGTTGGCCTGGTGGACCGGCAAGGTGGGGTGCGGGTCGTCCTCGTCGAGCATCAGGTCCCAGCCTTCGATGAGCTGGCGGCGCACCGCTGCAAAACTGTTCCGGCCAGTGTGAAAGATCTTCTCGTTGAAGCAGGCATACGCGCGTTCGCCGGGGTCGCGCAAGAAGGTGAAGACCATGGCGCCGGCGCGGACCTTGTCCGAAAACTGCTGCTGCACCGCCGGGTCTGTGTCCCAGCTGCGCTGCAGGTCACAGTTGCGAAAGATGTCCTGCGGCTGCGCCGGGTAGCGGCCCCACGCCATATAGTGCAAGTGGTGCTGGATCGTCGTGCCACCGGATTTGGCGAGGTTCAGGTAGATCAGCGGCAATCGCCCGGCGGACACCATGCCGGGCGGCCAGCGCTCTTCGGCGGACCGGATGGCCGGCACCCCGGGCACGGGCCTCAGTGCGGCAGCCAACGCCCGGGCGCCGGCGTGGCCGGGCTCGATGGCCAGGGCGCGGTCCAGGTGCCGCAGCCGGCGCGGCCGGCTGCGGCCCCGCTCGGCCAGGCGGGCGTGGTAATCCGCCAGGCCCACGCGGGCGCGGGCGATCTGCCGGAATCCGAGTTCGTCCAAGCTGCCGGCCACGGCCTGGTCGAACACCGTGGCCAGCAGGCCCATGGTGTTCAGCGCCACGGCCGTGGTGTGCCCGACGAAGGGCAGCCGCAGCTTCACGAGGTTGGCTGGATCCAGGCGCTGGGCATGCAGGCGGTCCTTCACCTGATAGGGGTCGTAGCAGACGTAGACACGCGTCGCCGCGCGGGCCTCGACCGCCCCGTCGACGAAATCGCCACACCAAAGCCCGGCGCGGTCCCCTGCAAAGCGCTGGTCGAACCAGCACCGGTCCGGCGCCAGGGTGGACTGCGGGTTCATCGCAATCACGGTGCAACCCGGCGCGCAGGAGGCAAAGGCCAGCGCGGCATAGCCACCCATCGACGGCCCGTAGAAGACGACCTTCTCAAAGCCCCGGAACAGCCCGCGCGACTGGAACCCGCGGAAGGCCTGGTGCAACTCGGCACCGCGGTACCAGTCGGCCCATTGGCGCTTGACGCCCAACACCGAGTGGCCGCGACTGTGCAGGAACGCTTGCCCCCAGACCGGCCGGCTGAAGTCCGCCGCACCGCCCTTCGACACCGTCGGTTCAAAGGTAACCACGAGCAGCGGCCCCCCCGGCACGAAGTCGACCTGGTAGCCCGGGAGACCCAAGATTGCCGGCTGCCGCCCAGCAACCTTGTAGGCGAACTCCTCAAGCTCGGGAATCGCTTGATCGGGCACCGTCATCGAGGGAGCTCGTATTGGACAGTACGATGGCAATTTCTCGCCGCGCCCGCAACAACGCTGGCGAATAGGCGGTCAACCCGCTTGTATAGAAGTGGCCCGAGAGGGCGAATCGCAACAGCGACGCATCGTCGACGACCGCAGCACGGGAACCGACGCCACAGTATTCGAACAGGACATCTGCGACCTCAAGGGCCTTGACTCCGCTCAGGAAGATTTCCTCGTGCCGACACACCATCCGGTCGACGCTCGAAGCTTTGAAGGCTTGGTCGAACCAATGCTTGCTGGCCAGTTGGCCGCGCACCAATGACCCGATGAAGTCGCCATCGATGTCTGGCACATCACTGCCGCTGCGAAGGCGATCGCGGAGGCGCTCGACATCCTTCAGCTCGCGGCACTCGAATAGATCCGCTATCACGATGGAAAGCAGTTGATCAACGTCGATTTCGCGTTCCATGACGACAACGCGGTAGCCGGACCTTGCCAGCGCATCAAGGAGCATGGCATTGAAGTCCCACGCCTCGAGGTCGTACCGATGATGAAAGAACACGCCCTCAGCCAGGCATTGTTCAAGTTGCACCCTCGCCTGTTGGTTTGCCCCCTGGTGAAAGGCCCTGGACACATCGCCGAGCGCCCGGGTCCACTCGAACGGCTGTCCGCCCAGTCCCACTGCGGCAACCCACGGCGCCAGCAGCCGGTAAACGGCCGCCGCACCACATCGCCGTTGCGACAGGATGACAACCCGCCCGGCGCTCATCGCATGTCCTGCGTGGGACCGAGGTCGTGAATACGGCGGCGAGCTTGATCCTCGCTCTCCGCAAAGTAGTCTCCTGCACTCATGGTGGACCAAGCTGCACGCAGCACCCGCAAGGTCGGGTCCGGAGCATCCACCGGAACTTCGCCCAGCCGAACGATCTGGCACCCATGTTTGCGCTCCCTCGCTGCCTGGTCGTAAAAGTCCTGCGGCAACCACGCAGGTTGGGGTACTGCCCGCAAGGTCGCCTCGTACAGGGCCCCCTCCTCGTGGACACACATGTCGCGCAAAGCGGCCTCGGCTCGCTGATACTTCCCCAGGCCAAGCGGCTCACAACACAGCACCGTCGCATTGGAATCCCACAGGACGAAATCGCGGGCCCACGATTCAGTGGCCGCATCGATACAAAACGCCGTCGAGCGCTCATCGTCGATGTTCACTAATTCGTAGAGGAAACCTCCCGGATCATGGTCGCGCCTCAGTCTCATCCCACCTTGGAGGCCAAGCCACGTCGCGGACTCTGCGGCCGGTACGAACCGCAACGGGTCGAACACGAAATCGAGTGCGGGATGGCGACTTGACGTCGACCGAACTCGGCGCATCAGCTCCAAAGCAAAGCGGCGTGATGCACCGTGAATCACGCAATACCGGCGTTGATTTACGTGCATCACGCCACTCCATTTTTCACGCGACGCGCCGACACGTGCGCGTGTGGCCGGCAACGACAGCGCTTGTACCAGGAAGCGTTGGTAGCGGCTGGTTGGCGAACCGGCACGAGAAAAGTAGCTCAGGTCCAACTCCGGCTCGCGCAGGTGATTGTCAATCTGCTGCCTTAGCAGTGCTGCATGTGGCGACACCTTACGCGCGAAGAAGAAGGGCTGGTCCAGCAGGTGCTCGTAGTGCCCATTTTCAAGTACCAGCGGGCGCCCTTGGTCGTCGAACTCGTAGTAGGTCAGGGTGTGTCCCGCGATTCGTTCGGGCCTTTGCGCCTGCACTACAAGCGACTGGATCGCAAACTCATCGGGTATCCAACTCTGCGCGAAGAACTTGCGAAGCGCAGGCTCTGCGAGGCGGGCACTGACCGCCGCTGCAGTGTCACGCGTCAGGCAGAACCACTGCGAGCCGAAACGAATGTTCAGGCCATCAGGGACCTGACGCCGCACGCGCAACCAGCGCTGCAAGTTGGTCAGACGGTCGAACCATGCCCTGTTTCTCTTGAAGTTGAGCGGGAAGTAGTACTTGAAGCGTTCGTCCTCCAAACCGCCCTTAACCCATTTGCGTTGTCGGATGTCGACTGCCTGAATGAAGTCCAGGCCGTTCCGCCGCTGCAGGAACTCACGCAGGCTTGACCAAGGCCGGATGGGGACGCAACTGCCGCTGATCAGGGCGAGGTAGTCCGGCGCAAAGCTGGGATCCGCCAGTGCCAGACGGATCAGGCGGTGCGTCGCCTCCACCAGGGTGAAGTCGCCCCAACCGCACGCGACCCTGTCTTCCACGAACGCATGGCGAACGCCCGGCGGTACCGCAGCCTTCAGTGCGTCGACCACGTGCACGGATCGGCGCGCATCGTAGTGGACGTAGATCTTGACGTCATCGTTCGCGAAGAACGGCGACGCCAGCCTGGCGGCGAGGTCGACCACATCCTCATGACAGAGCAGCAGGACCGCGAGCTTCACCGGTTTGCCCCACGTCGATGCGAAGGTCTGGCCGAAGAATGCCTCACAGCCATGAGCCTGCCTGCATGAACCCGAGCCTCACCAATTGCTGACTGCCGCCGTATTTGATCGAAATATCGGGATCGAACAGCACGACGTCGCCAGCCTCCAGATAGGCCTTGTACTCGACGCTGCCGGCATAGTGCTCGCCGCGCACCATCTCCTCGGTCGCCTTTTGCTGCAGCAGGTTGACATACTTGAAGTGGAATAGCGCGCCGGAAACCGCCTCGGGTCGATCCAGCACCGTGCAGTTCAGCGCTGGATTGTTGAGATGGTGCATTGAGGATACGTAGCGCAACCCGTCACGCCAACGCACCAACGGCACTTTGTTGAGCGCGGGCGCTTGTTGCGGCCGATCGGCGAAAAAGCGACGCATCCGTACGCCCCCTTGCACCCAGAAGCTCTGGGTTTCCGGGTCGAAGCGCTGGGTCAGGTTGAAGCGATCGAACCACGGGCAGATGTGGAACGGATCGACACCGGACGCGAGCCGGTTCTGGCTCAGCGGCGCCTCGCCGTAGGCATCGATCATCACGGTGAACAGGCTGGGCTGTCCGATGGCATCCATTCGATCGGTTAGGCTCCGCAAGCCTCGCCGCTCGCAGTGCGGATAGACCAGGAACTCGTCGGGATCAACGGTGATGCACCACTTGCCGACACCATACTGCGCGAGCAGCGAATTGCACCAGTCCATCCCGAAGTTGGACGCCTTGTAGCTGCCGTTGGCCACCCAGCTCGAGCAGTCAGGCTGCTGGGCCAGGTAGTCCTGCAAGCCGTCCTCGGACTGGTTGTCCAGCACCAGGAAGTGCCCGACGCCAAGCTGCCGGTAGTGGTCAAGGAAGGACGGCATGCGCGTCATCTCGTTGCGCGCACAGCACACCAGCAGGCTCCAGGCGTCGGCGATCACCCCAGCACGCACCTTGCGGGGCTGAAGTTGCTGCCGGTGGCGGGCTATGCGCCGTTCGACGGCACGGTCACTTAGCACCCAGCGCCTCCTCGTTCCAGAAGTAAATCCTGCCGATCCAGCCCGGCAGGATCGCCGAAACAGTCGGCGGTACGCCACCGTTCCATTCGGTCAGCTGGGCTTCGGTGACGCCAGCCGAGGTGTCGTGCTGGTGCGGTGCCCAGTACTGATCGGGCACCACCATCACGATGTTGCGTGCGACCCGCCGTGCCTCCAGAAAGCACTCTTGCTGACCGGGCCACAAGTGCTGAAAGACACGCAGTGCGACGAGTACGGTGTAGCGCTTGTCGGCCACCGGCCAGGGCAGTTTGAGGGGCTCGTGCAGGTGGATGGCCCCTGAAGCGGTCGCCGCCCACTTTCCGGTCGGATCCAGCGTGTCGCTGCCCTTGACCACAGGGACGCCCTTGGCGCATAGCTCCAGCACGTCCGAGGCGGTGGTGGGCTTGCACAGCCGGACGAAGTCGATTGCGCTCTTGTGATACTCCCAGCGCATCGAGAAAGCCTTCGCGTTGTCGCGCCCGGCCGATGGAGTTACGCCGTCGAACTCATCGAAGGTCACGTAGCGAACATGTGCCGCCGCCGGTTTGCGCACCAGGGATGCAAGGTGGTTTGCGATGACATGCTGCAAAGCAGCATTGTCGTGCTCGGGACCGACGGCTCGCCCCTCAGCCGTCGATGACCACTCTGGTTGTCGCTCCAGGAACGCCTGATGCACGAATACGATGCGGACCGGGATGCGCTCGATACCGAGCAACTTGGCAATGGCGAGCCGGTGTCGCCCGTCGAGAAACAGCAACCGGCCGTCTTCATTGATACCAAGTTTGATCTCATGGTTTGCCCCGACAGTTGAAGGATAGCCTTCGCGGACGAACTGGCCGAATTCACCGGTGTTGCCCCGCGCCTTTTCCGCGATCGCTTCCTGTTCGAGAAACCCATGCGTTCGAATCGACTCATACAGGGCACGCACATCGCCGTTGAGGCGGTCAAGCCACTCCTGCTTCGTACGACAGTTCCAGACGGTCTTGCCGGCCTCGACGAGCCTCAGGTTGCGCCTGAACCATTCAGTCTCTTCCCAGCTCTCGCCTCGCAGAAACACTGCCCGGAACGCCCTGTAAACGGTGCCGTCCTCGAACAAGTCGCCCGCACCCACCGGAGGACGCACGACAATCTGCTCGAACGAATTGACCTGACCCCAGCGCTCGCGACCGAAGTCGTGTGCGCGAACGGAACTCTGGTAGATCGGCACGGAATGGTGCACGGTGTAAATGCGGGCGCTCACGTTGGTGTCCGATCAGTTGGAGCCTCATCAACGCAGCGCTGCCGGGGAATACAGGCCCTCCAGCATCGCGTAGTCGGCGGCGAGGATATTCACCAGTTTGTCGAATACCCTTGGCGAGAGGTCCTTGCCCTGTAGTTTCGGCCCGCCGCGCTGTGAGTGCGGGAGCGACATCGACACCCCCGTTCGTTGCTGGAGATCGTCCATCAGTTCGTTGATCGCCTCGAATGGGTAGACCTTGTCGAACGCCGCCAGGGGCGCCGTGAACTCACTGAACGGGCGAAAGTGGTGTTCGATGGTCGGTACACGCCGATAGAACTCGAAGTTCTCGACAAACTCAGCCAGTTTTGGCTCAAAGGGAAAATCGCTCAGGTTGAGTGGCGGATCGAGCTTGAGTCTTTCCAGATACGGCCTGGATAGCTCTCTGTGATGCAGCACCCGATTGCTGAACGCCGACAGGAAGCGTTTGATCGGATCGCGTACGACGATGAACCGGAACGAGGCTGAACCCACATCGCGCATGCGCGCGTCAAAGTAGCTGTGAACATGTGAAGCGCCTTCGGACAAGGCCGCGGAGTACGGCTCACCCGTGGCCAGCCGGAACAAGGCCTCTTTGATCGACGTGCATGCGACCTTTGGTATGGGCTGGTAGCCGATCGACCAAGGCGCAACGAAGATGCCGTCAACGGGTTCGCGCGCAATCGGCTCGAATGCGATATCCGCCACGGGTTGGGGCGGCAAGTCCTCACCGGCTCGGTACAGCACGGACACCGGCTCGCGCCTCGAGACCCGAATGCCGACGGTCTTGAAGCGGGCCTGAGTGGCGGCAGGCTGGCCGGGGAGTTTGGCTGCGATGGCCGGGGACGATTGATTCCAGACCAACGACTGCCTACGCCGCCCCTGTCGCAGCACCAATCGCCTGTCCGTGGCAGGCGCCCCTTCCGGGACAACCACGCCCGACAAGCGAATCGTTTCGCCCTCAAGCAACACCGGGGGCAGGCGATCCAAGCGAACCAAGTTCATTCCCGAACCCGTGACCCGGAGCGCCGGTTTCAACCCACTTGGCGCCAGCTCGGCACTGGCGGCCCAGTTCGCCTCCCGCCTCACCCGTTCTCGCAGGTCGGCGTCGAGCGCCACATCCATCGCAGCGAAATCGTTCTGCAGCCGTTGACGCCACGCCACGCGGGAATTTGATTCGCCAAGCGATGTGTCCCGCATGAACGTGCACAAACCAAGCCATGCCTTATCGCCAGCCTGATCCTCAGTGGCAAGATCATCCACCGGCAGCGCATGAACCGGCACACCAACGGCGCGGAGAGTCAGCAGCACGCGACCGAGCTTGGTTGTGGCCTCGCGGTCGTGTTTGATCAGGCTGCCGATGGAGGGCCGGGTGGGCGCCGAGGTCAGGCGGTCGACCAGGCGCCTGGCCGAGTCGCGTACGTACAGGACGACGTGCCTACCCGCTCGCGGTGTCGCCGCGTCGATCATCGCGGCGTGAAGGCTGTCCACGATGCCGTCGACGGTGTGCACGACGGCCATGGCATCCTGGAACGCGGCGCGTACAAGCTTCTCGTCGGCCTCGCGGGGCATTTCCGAGCGCCATTTCTGCGCCAGCGCATGATGCATGCCGGCCGCTGCGAAGGGTTCGACCACCGAACAGTCGACATGGGACTGCTCGAGAATCTGGTGCGGCAACCAGGCCCCGGTCGAACCGGCCGACCGCCAGATCCACAACGGCAAGACTGCCGCCACAGGTGCGCTTGTCGGAGCGGGCAATTCATTTGTCCTCATCTGTAAGCAGACCACATCCGGCTGTCCGCGTAGGTGTTTGTTCGTCCTTCCTGGGCCAGCGACTCGGGTGCCTCGGCCAGCAAACTGGCGTACTTGCGGTACTCCTCGGCCCCATTGAAATGCTGCCTTCGAGCGATCTCAACCTGAACTTTGCGGCTGAACCCTGCGTGGTACTTGAAATGCGCAAACCAAGCCGGCTCTGGAGCGACATGCAGGTTGCTGGCGTAGTGCAGCCCTTCCGAGAAACGAACCCACGGCTGGTACTTGAGGACAGCCAACTTCTGCGATGTGTAGATGTTCGGCGCCGAGTCCGGGATCAGCCGGTGGCGCAGAGCGCTCAGGTAGGTGGGGCTGTTGGAGAAGCTCCCCGACCCCAGCCGCCAACGCAAAAGCGGCTCCTTGTCAAAGCACCTCGCCAACTCGAAGGGAACGCCCTGGGTGAAATCGGCATCGTCGATGCGCCCGGACGGGTACATGTCAATCATCAGGATGCGCGAGGCGTCATGGCCGGCCTGCTCCATGGCCGACAGCCAGTTAGCGACGCCACGCGTTTCGCACTCTGGATAGACCAGGAACTCGTCGATATCGGCCAGGATCACCCACTTACCGACCGCGTGAGCGCCAAGGACGGCCTGTTGCCAACTGACGCCGTAGTGGGATTCCCGGTACTCCGTGTCGGCCGAATAGAGCACGACATCGCTTTGCTGGAGCAGGTATTCGCGGGTTCCGTCGTCCGACAAGTTGTCGACGATCACGAACGCGCCAACCCCCAGTTGGCGATAGTGCTGCAGGAAGTGCGGCATCAAAACGCGCTCGTTTCGCGCGACAGCGATGACGATTGCCGGAGACCTGCCAAGCGCCTGGAGGCGGGCTGGTTCGCTCAACAATTCGAGTTGGTTGGTCTGGCCACCGCTGAGGCGAACGAGGGCGTCAGTGGGCCAAATTCGAGGCGGATGCAGGCGTGGCGTGGCAACACCAGACTGCGTCGTGGCCATCGACTCATGTTCATCCAGATGGGTCACCAACGTCGGACTTCGGGTCGATGGATAGAACAGGTTGTCCCAGGCGTTGACGGGAATGGCTGCTGGACCGAACCGCCGCCGAATGAGCGTGTAATGCCCCTCGTTGGAAAGGTGCAGGTTGCGCGTCGCCAGGAGGTCTCCAAGTAGCTTGTCTTCGAGGAAGGAACTGCGGGTCAAGCGCGCCCCCACCGTGCTCTCGACCGCCAGGCTCACCTGAGCCATGGCATATCGACTCAGGCAATACGCGGAGCTACCGTCCGCGTAGGTCGACGGCTCTGGCGTCTTGTCTGCCGAGTGCGCGGCCCGGTGGCTGCGCGACTTGCCTTGATGCCAAATGCGATCGGTGGCACCGACGGCGCGATGCAGGCGGCGGCCGTGATAGTGATGCGACAGGAATGGCGCTTCTGAAAAGTACGCCTGCACCGCCAGGTGACAATCGTCATCGATCTTGATCAGGTGCTCGAAGCGGGTGTTCCGGTAGACCCACTCCACCAACGACAGGGTCTTGGCCGGCAAGGATTCGTAGTCGTCAGGCGCGGACAGGCGCAGGATGTCACCGTCCAACTGGCCGTGCCCCCCTCCGACCACGACGACCCAGGGAATGCCGAGCGCTGTGAGCTCCTTGGCCCAAGTCTCACGGATGGCCTGTACGCGACCGGTCAGATTGCGTTCGCACGAGTAGATTGCCACCAGTGTCGCGTAGCCTGTCGGGCCCATCCCGATCGCCGAGGTTGCGCAGCGCGTCTGCTCTGCCAGCTCGGCAGCCGGGCCATATCTGCCGTGCAAGGCGGCACGCATCTCCTGGACAAGGTGGCCTATGGACGCGCTGGCCGGGGTCTGCGCCGCGGCCGCAAGTTCGCTGAAGCTGGCCGTCAACGCGGCAGGCGGATGCGGGAGGTCAACGCAATCGTCAAACGCGGCAAACCACAGCTCGCGCAACTCGATCAAGCCCGCCTCTCGCGCCGGGGAATGCCACGGTTCGCTGCTACGCAGCCAAGCGCCACAAGCCAGGCGAACACCAACGTAGTGATTCTCCCTTTGGCTGACAGATCGCCAGGCACTGTCAAGGGCTCGTGCCGGCACTCCGATACCGTTGGATCCCAGGCAGGCGGCAACCAATTCCACGACCGTGCGGCGACGAGGTATGCCGGCTATGCCGCTGAGTGCCCGAATCTCCTCGGCAAGGGTCGAGTCTCCCACGCTCAAGGCGTACCCGGCCGCAGGGTGGGCCAGCAAACGCAAGCGCTCATTCACACCATTCATCGGCAGGCAGGTCATCTCGACCTCGGCGTGCGTGCCCGACTCCGGCTTGAGCACGCCTGAACAGCACATGACCAATTCGCGCCACACGATATCGGCGTCCGAGTTTCTGCTGGCCTTCAGGCTGGCAATCGCCCGAACCCCGGCAACGCGCACGCCGTCGCTGGCCGCCCCCAACGAGGTGAGTAGTGCCTGTACGCATTCAAACTCACCTCGGGCATCCAGAAGTTGGATCGGCCAACCGCCGACTGGTGGCGTGGCCTGACTGAGCCGGCGCCAGAAATCAGGCACCAATGCATAGCGGCGAACGGCGAAATCGCCTGCCCATTGCGCGAGGCCTTGGGTGAGCCTTGGCAGTGCCTCCAGCAACGCGATCAGCGCGCCCATGAGATGTGCGTCGTGCAAGCGCGACCAATAGCCCCGGTCGCCAACACTCTCCAACATCACCATGAAGGCGTCGAGAAACTGCGCGGTCGGCTGCTGGCGCAAGGTACCCACATCAGGTGTGCAGACCACAATTCGAATGGCCTGCTCGATGCACTCGGTGTTCAACCAGCCCTCAGTCGCGGTTGCCAGCTTCTTCATGGCCGATTCGGCGAGCCGCATATCCCCGGAGCTCGCCGCCTCCGGCAGCATCAGCGAAAGTTCGTATGCCGAACTCGACTCGCCCAGGTCGCGTAGGCGCCCAGCATCAAGCCGCGGCCGAATCGCGCGATACATCGATCGACCGCAAAAATAGGGGGTAATCGACCACAAAAACCGCTGGGCCGCCAAGCCGTTCACTTGGTTGCGCTCGAGCATCTGCTCGAGCGCCTGAAGCGGGTCATCAGCGCCTTCGCACAGCGCCAGATTGAACTCGCGCATCATGCGCCAGTTGGCCAAGGTCGGGAGATCCTGCAAGGCCATGGCCTGTAGCGGCAACCCCTGCACCGTTGGAATCCCACGCCCACGATAGAGCGAGGTCAGCCCGAAACGCTCCGCATTGGCCAGCACGAACGCCTGTTGTCTTGTGTCCAGCATCGGGAACAACTCTGCCGCTGCCACATGCTCCAGCAGCAAGAGGGTTCGGTACTGCCGCTCTTGGCGGGATGCAGCGGATTCATCCGGTGGCACCCCAACCTCAGCGACCCGCAGTTGCTCAATCCAGCCAACAATCTGTCCGTGCGACAGCCCCAGGGGCTCGGCGTTCAACACCGCCCCCGCAACACGAACGGTCAACGCCAGCTTCCGAGTGCCCGCCGTTGCGCTCCACAAGGTCGCGGGCACCTCGATTTCAAAACCGAGTCGGCTGCGCTCGGTGTGCAAGGCCGAACGGACATCGTTGCGCTCGATCCGAATGACAGAGCACTCCACCGGCGCCCCGTCGCAGTGCAGCGACACGATTTCGTCGTCCGCTGACTCGACCCATGCCCATCCGTGCAAGACCGCGCAATCGAAGCGTTCGACCTGCCCATGCAGCTTGGCGCCAATGTTCCTGATCGCGGCGCCCACTGATGCCCAACCACCCAGGGCGGCCGCAGCCTGCTCAACCCACCGAGCGGTTTCAGTGCTCACGGCGCCAATGCCTACTGCCTGCACATGCGCCAACGCAGCAACCAGCCCATCATCCGATGCACCGTCCAGCGCACCACCGCGCAGATGGACAAGCACGCTTTCAAGATCCGGAGGCATCGGCACAGCAACCGTCTGCTCACCCGCGCATATTTCCACCGGCCGTGGCAGACCCTGCCCTTCCACCCAGACCAATGGCGGCAGATCGACCCGAAATCCAAGCCTGGCCGACGAGCTCAGCTTCAAGGCGTCCAGCACATCCTGTCGGTGAACGGTCTCGAAGTTCGCCTCCGTGGCATGTCCGGCAACGACAAGCCGCAGCGCCGCAGGCTCTCCTGCTGAAGTCGACGCCCAGCCAACCACCGACAAGCCCTCCAGCCTTTCGACAAGCACTCGGCATGTTGGCGCTCCCTGCTTGGGTGCGGCGGTGCTGCTGGTTTCATCAGCCCGGGTTCCCGCACGCGAGGTCGGACGAAGGTGCGAAATTGCCATGAAGTCAATCATGCCGCAGTTTTCACCGGCACCCGTTGTGGGTCATGCACAGCTGCCAGAAGCAAGTCAGCCAACTCGTCCGGTCGGTCGGCCAGAGCCAGTGGCAGCAGCAGATGATGGGGGTCGTGCAGGCGGGCCCGTTCGGCCTGTGCACCCAGGTCGAACACCGCGATGCGGCGCCCGCTGCGCAGGGCTCCGGAGAGCACGTAGCAGTAGGTCTCGGGCCAGATCGAGGGGATCAGCACCAGGTGGGGATCGGCAGCCTCGATCTTGGCGAGCAACTCGTTGTCGAAGTAGCGGCCCAACAGACTGACGCCCGCATCGGCCAGGCGCGGATCGTCCATCGAGTAGCCGAGCAACGACAGCGTCAAGGGCAAGCTGCGCACACGCGCCGACTGCGCCAGGCCCAGCAGCACGTCGTAGCCCTTGATGCGGCTGATCGCACCGATGACCAGCACCCGCAGGTCGGTCCCAGGGGGCACGGTTTGCGGTGGCATGTCGCGCGGCGGCGGATCGTCCTCGTGCGGCTCCACGCTGACGCGGAGCTGCGGCGCCACCTGGGCCAGCCGGCGTGCGACATCGGCCGATGGCACCACCACCTGCTGTGCTGAGGCCAGCAGCTTGAGGGACTCTGCGCGCCAGGCCTCGATGGTGCCGGTCTGCTCGATCAGCTTGTCTGCGGCGAGGCAGCGGTTGCAGTCCTCTGTGCTGGGCTCGCCACAGTGGCGACCCTCCGGCGTGACCAGGTTGACCCTGGGGCAGACGGCGTAGTAATCGTGCACCGCAAGGCGCAGGGTCAGGCCCAGGCGCTGGGAAACAGCCTGCAGGTGCATGGCGGTTTCAGGCGGGAAGTCGATCAGGTGGTGCAGGTGGATCTCGGTGATGCCCAGCTCGCGCAGCGCCTCCTGGAACATGCCACCGTTGGACAACGGCAGCGCCGCCAGGTTCTGCAGGCCATAAAGGCCCGGATGCAGCAGCGAGACGCACCCCGCCTCGTGCGAAGGCCTCAGCTCGAAGGCTGCCGCCCCCTGGGCCAGCAACTGCTGCGACTGCTCCAGCAGGTGGCGCTCGGTGCCGCCGCCGCGGTTGTGGCAGACCAGCAGCACGTTGCGCGCAGTCGTCAGGCGCTTCAGCCGGGCCAGATCGATGCGGGCGCGGTAGACCCAGGCGGGGTCATCGGTGATGTGCCGCGCCACGTCGGCCTCGTACTCGGGGTGCAGCTTGGCCAGTGTCTTGATGGCCCGGGCGGTGCGCTCGGCGGCCTCGCCCTTGAAGCTGACCGAGCCCACATGCCGCACGTAGATGTCGCAGGCGATGGCGTTGGTCCAGCCGCGCCGGCTGGCGCGTTGACACAGATCGTTTTCCTCGCCGTAGCCGCGGCCAAAGCGGCGCTCGTCGAGCAACCCGACTTCCTTCAGCGCATCGCGCCGGATGTACATGCAGAAGCCGACCCCGGTCGGCGTGGCCACGTGGCGGCCGCGGTTCACCTGGCTTGCCAGACGGTCGATTTCCCCAGGCGCAACCTCCAGCCCCAAGCGGTTGTCGCTCAGCGTCTCGGGGTAGCTGCAGATGGTGGCGTTGTTCGACAGCGGCGTCACGGTGGCCAGGCGCGGGTGCTCGGCAGCGTGGTTCAGAAGGCGGTCCAGCCAGTCGTTGTAGACCTCCGTGTCGCTGTTGAGGATCACCACATCGCGGTCGCGGTGCATGCGCAGACCCTGGTTCACGGTCTTCACGAAACCCTGGTTGATGCGGTGCTGCTCCAGCGTGAACAGGTCACGTGCCGCGAGGCTGCGCAGCATCGCGTTCAACTCGGGCACCGGCCCGGCGTCGTTGATGACGATCAGGTGGTAGGGCGTGCGCACGGGCGCGGTCAGGACCGTCCACAGGCAGCGCAATGTCTCCTGGGCGCCGCCGTAGACCGGGATGATCACGTCGACCTGCGGCTCCCCGGCGGGGCGGTGCGGCACCAGATCGGCCCAGCGTGCCGGATCCAGCATGTCGCCTTCGACAGTCTGCGGCTCGGCTCCATTGACGGGGTAGCGCGCCTGCTGCTCGAGGCCTTGCACGTGATGCGCCATCTGGCCCGAGGCAAACAGCGACAGCGGGTTGCCCTTGGACACGCGCAGCCCCGGCTGCGAACCCAGCAGACGGCGCATGTCGATGCCCGGCAGCGGGCTGCGGCCCTCGCGCCAGCCCCAGCGCTGGAAGTGCTCCAAGGCGTCGAGCCCGGACTGCACCACGTCCGGGTTGCTTTGCAGGTAGTACTCGGCATCGAACCAGGGGGTCGGCGACAGCCCCTGAAAACGTGTCACCAGGCCGTAATGCAGCAGCCGGTTGATGCCGTGCCGCTGCCCGCAATGGGCGTCGTAGTGCCGCAGGTCGAACAGCGGCGAGGGCGACAGATTGGCGGCGTCGCCGATCAGGACGTAGTGGCGAAGCGGCGACATGCCGCGCAGCTCGCTGGGCTCGATCTGCGTGAGGTAGTGCTCACGGTCGAACAGGCCCAGGTGGCGGGTCAACTCGATCTCGAACGACAGCAGCGCCTGCCGATCGCCACTCCAGAGGCGGCTGACCGCTCGCACCAGGCGGATGCCTTGCAGCATCACCTTGGCGTCGAAGGCTCGCTTGGGTACCGCGATCAAGATCCTGCCTCCATCCCACCTGGGCAGGCCCGGCGCGGCAACCCGGGCCGGGTGTCCACGCTCAGGCCGCGCCCGTCAGCATCAGAAGCTGGTCAGCACTTTGGCGGAAATCGCCAACTGGTAAAGGATCGACGTGATGCCGCGTGCAACCTCCACCCACTTCGACTCGACCTTCGGGAACACCAGGATCTCGTCACCCGGGCCGGGGATGGCCCCGCTGGGCGCGATGCTGCCATCCGGGCGCAGCACCAGGGTCTTGTTGCGGTCCGAACGCTGGGTGTAGCCCCCGACAAGATCCACGTAGTTGTCAACACTGAAGTCGGGCGTGTAGATCAAGGTGTTGGCGAAGACCACCTCGCCACTGACCGCGACCAGGTTGGTGCGCTCGGGCAGGCGGACCACGTCGCCGTCTTCCATCAGGGTTTCGGGGGCCTGTGTCTTGCTGGCCAGCACGACCTGGCCCTTGGGCACGATGGTGCGGGCACGCTCGACGAACTGCAGGATCAGTTCGGCCTCGGTCTTGCGCAGGTTGGCCTCTTCCATCGTGGACGAGCGGCCGGTCAGCGCGGTGACCTCGAGGCTGCGCAGGGTCTGATCCAGGCTTTCCTTCTGTTTGGCGGCCACCGATCGGCGGTAGAGCTGCAACGCATCGAGGTTGGCTTGCGGCGCCGGCTTCAGGCGGGCGATCACATCCTTCAGGCGCGAGCCATAGGGCATCACGAACGATCGCTCGCCCAGATGGGCGCCGTCGATGCGCACCAGGATGGTGGCCGGGTACTTGTCGGCCGTGACGCCCACTTCGTCCCCGGCTTGCACCACCACGTTGGCGGCATTTTCGATCGGGTGGTACTCGCTGCGGCGCTCGGCGCCGATGGATCGGATGATGCTGATGTGGGTGGCGTTGGGCGTGGGCGAGGCCAAGGCCATCAGGTCCGCTGCGGTGATCTGCGGCTTGGACAGCTCGAACTGGTAGGGGGTCAGCACCT
>CAYJEC010000013.1:0-17252 GCA_964369025.1 uncultured Ideonella sp.
CGTGACATCGACGGCGACCCCATCGTCGAGATCCACCCGGACGATGCTGCCGCGCGTGGCTGGTCCGACGGGCAGGGCGTGGAGGTGGTCAACGACCGCGGCGCGTATCACTGCACCGCGCGCATCAGCCGGCGTGCCCGCCCCGGTGTCGTGAACGGCCTGGGAGTCTGGTGGCGCAAGTTCGGCCGCAACGGCACCAATGTCAACGAGCTGACGCACCAGCGCTTGACGGATCTGGGGGCGGCGCCGGCCTTCTACGATTGTCTGGTCGACATCCGGCCGCTGTGAATCGATGCGTTGGGGGCTGGCGGTGATGGCGGGGCTGGGCGGGCTGGTTCTGGTGGCGGTTGCCGCGGTGGGCACCGTGTGCCTGAGCGCCGGCTGCGCTGAGGTCGGCTACCTGGCGCAATCCACCCACGGGCATTTCAGCCTGCTGGCCGGTTCACGGCCCGTGGATGACTGGTTGAGCGAGCCGACAACCAGCGAGGCGCTCAAGGCGAGGCTCGTGCTTGCCAAGCGGCTGCGTGAGTTTGCCGTCACCGATCTGAAGCTACCCGACAACCGCAGTTACCGGAGCTACGCAGACCTTCGGCGCCCGGCGGCGGTGTGGAATGTGGCGGCCACGCCCGAGTTGTCGATGAAGCTGCAGACCTGGTGCTTTCCTGTCGTCGGTTGCATCGCCTACCGGGGCTACTACGATCAGGACGGTGCACAGGCCGAGGCCAGGGCGCTGCGTGAGCGAGGACTGGAGGTCACGGTGTACCCGGTTCCTGCCTACTCGACACTGGGCAAGATGGAGTGGCTGGGCGGCGACCCTCTGCTCAACACCTTCATCCAGTGGCCCGAGGTCGAGTTGTCTCGCATGATCTTCCATGAACTGGCGCACCAGGTGGCCTACGCCGACGGCGACACGCCATTCAACGAATCGTTTGCCACTGCAGTCGAACGCCTTGGCAGTGAGCGGTGGCTGGCCTTGCACGGCTCGCCTGAGTTGCGCGAGCAGCAGGCCCGGCTGGAACAACGGAGAGCCGAGTTCCGCGCCTTGACACAACGCACCCGCGCCCAGCTCGATGCGGTCTACCAATCGGCGTTGTCCGACGATGCCAAGCGGTCCCGGAAGGCCGAATTGATGGCGGCCTTGCGTGCCGACCACCTCTCTCTCAAGACAGGGGCCTGGGGCGGATATGCCGGCTACGATGCCTTCTTTGACCAGGCCAACAACGCATCGCTGGCCATGCAGGGCGCCTACCTGGATCTCGTGCCGGCCTTCTTGGCATTGTTCGAGCGGGAGGGGCGGGACTTCACCCGATTCTTCGCCGCCGTTCAGCAGTTGGCGGGCTTGCAGCGCGCGCAGCGCAACGCGACACTTGCAGCCTTGTCGCCTTCACCCTCCCACTGACCATCCCAGACACCATGCCAGACATCCGCATCCGACGCGACCACACCCTGGGCCTTGAACGGGCCCGCAAGGTGGCCTGGAAATGGGCCGAGCATGTCGAACAGAAGTTCGACATGGAATGCACTGTGCTGGAAGGCGAGACCAGCGACACCGTGGAGTTCAAACGCTCAGGCGTGGCCGGCACGATGATCGTCACCGGCGACCATTTTGCGGTTCACGCCAAGCTGGGGATGCTCATGGGCGCCTTCGCGGGGCAGATCGAAGCCGAGGTGGGCAAGCAGCTCGATGCGGCGCTGTCCAAGGAACAGGCCAAGGCCGCCAAGAAGGCCTGATCGCCTGCCCGGCGTGGCCACCGCCGGCCCGGATCGAAATCGACGATACTCAAGGCCTGATCTGAAAGCGCTTTCATTCTGGGGCGCGACCGAACTGGAGCACACCCATGACGAGGATTCTGCGAAACCTCCTGACGCTGGCCACCCTGCTGCTGGCTGCGACGCTGGTGCATGCCCAGACTTGGCAGTTGGTCTGGCAAGACGAGTTCAGCGGCGCGATCGGGCCGGACTGGGTCTTCGAGACCGGCAACGGCGCAGGCGGTTGGGGCAACAACGAACTCGAGTACTACCGCCGGGAGAACGCCAGCGTCGAGAGCGGCAGCTTGGTGATCACCGCCCGCCGCGAGGATTTCGGCGGCATGCGCTACACATCGGCACGGATGAAGACGCAGGGCAGGCGGGATTTCCTTCACGGCCGCATCGAGGCGCGCATCGCGATGCCCTCCGCCCTGGGCCTGTGGCCTGCCTTCTGGATGCTCGGCAGCAACATCGATCAGGTGGGCTGGCCCGCATCCGGCGAAATCGACGTGATGGAGCACATCAACACCGAGACCATCGTCCACGGCACGGCCCACTGGAAGGCGGCCGACGGCACCCATGCCTCCAATGGCGGGTCCGCAACCGCATCGGTCACGGGGTACCACGTCTACGCCGTCGAGTGGGATCCGCAAGCCATCAAGTGGTTCGTGGACGGCCAGTTGTTCCACATCCTGAACATCGCCAATGGGCCGGCGGCCACCGGCGCGTTCCAGAAGGAGTTCTTCCTGTTGCTGAACCTGGCTGTCGGGGGCAACTGGCCGGGCTTCGTGGTGAACGAGGCGGCACTGCCGGCCCGGCTGCTGGTGGACTACGTGCGCGTGTATCAGGATGTGTCCACTCCGCTTACCGCCTGGGCTAACGAGAACGCGACCACCAAGTACATCCGGCACAAGAAGAGCCGCGGTCGCGTCGATGCCGAAGTCACGCCGTACCAGGACGGCAACTGGAAGATGGTCGCAGGCCTGGTTGGGTCCGGCGTTTCGTTCGAGTCCCAGAGCCAGCCCGGCCGGTACCTGCGTCGCCGAGCGACGGAGGTCTGGCTGGAGGTCGACGATGGCACGCAACTGTTCAAGGAAGATGCCACTTTCTTGCAGCGGCCGGGCCTGGCGGATGCGACGGCGTCTTCATTCGAGGCTTACGCCAGCCCCGGCAGCTACCTGCGTCAGCGCAAGGCGCTGCTGTATGTCGAGCCAGTAGGAACCGGGCCTTCGGCGCGGAGGGACGCCACCTTTCGCGCGGCGGCGCCACTGCAGCCGTTCGTGTCGCACCTGGAAGCCGAGGCCTACGCCGTCATGCAGGGCATGGTGCCAGAGGCCTGCTCGGAGGGCGGGCAGAACCTGGGGTATATCGACCCCGGCGACTGGGCCGTCTGGAACGTGAACCTGCCACGCGCGGGGCGATACACCGTCGAGTACCGGATAGCCAGCCTGTCAGGCGGCGGCCAGCTGCAACTGGAGCAAGCGGGCGGCGGGCAGGTCTATGGCAGCGTGGTGGTCCCAGGAACTGGCGGATGGCAGAACTGGGCCACCATTTCCCATCAGGTGCAGCTGCAGGCAGGGCAGCAGCAGATCGCCATCAAGGCACTGGCGGGCGGCTGGAACATCAATTGGCTGAGGATCAGCGCCCAGTGAGCCGCCCCAGGCGGGCGCCTACTTCAGCGATTCGATGAGGTCGATGTAAGCCTGCATCGCCTCATCGGCCGATTGGCCCTTGATGGCGTTCCAGGCGTCCCACTTGGCGCGGCCGACCATGTCGCCGAACCCAGGGCGCTTGCCTTCCGCGTCGCCGGAGGTGGCTTGCTTGTACAGCGCATAGATCTGCAGCAAAGTCATGTTGTCCGGCTTTTCCGGCAACTGCTTGCTCTCGGACACCGCCGTCTCGAACTGGGCCTTCAGGTCTGCCATGGGGAACTCTCCAGTGGGTAAAGTCAGAGTTGACGGGCCGGATATTAACCAGCATCGTCGACCCGACACACCATCGATCTAGAGGGAGTTCCCCATGTCCGACAGCCCTGCTGTCCACACCGAGCGCATGTCGCGCGTCGACACCGCCTGGCTGCGGATGGACAACGACGCCAACCTGATGATGATCGTCGGCGTTTGGCTGGTCGAGCCGGAACTGCGGCTCGACGAGGTGCGCGAGCGCGTGCAGGAGCGTCTGCTCAAGTACGACCGCTTCCGCCAGAAGGTGGTCGAGGACACCATGGGTGCGACCTGGGTCGAGGATGGCAGCTTCGACATCGCCGATCACGTGCTGGGCGAGGACCTGATCCTGCAGCCCGGCCAAAGCCCGGTCGAGGCCTTGAAGGTACGCGTCGGCCACCTGGCTGCCACGCCGCTGGCGTCCGACCGGCCGCGTTGGGAGATACGCCTGGTCGAGCGGCTCGATGCAGGCCGCAGCGCACTGATCATCCGCATTCACCATTGCATTGGCGACGGTATTGCATTGACTTCGGTGATGCTGTCCATCACGGACGGCGGCAAACCGCCGCCTGAGCGCAAGCACCGCGAACCCGAGGGCGAGCACGACTGGGTCGCCGATCTGCTCAAGCCCGTCACCGACCTGACCATCAAGGCCATCGGCCTGACCGGCGACGGCATGGCCAAGTCGGTTGAGCTGATGGCCAATCCGGTGCAACCGCTGGCCGGCGGCATGGAGATCGCCCGGGTGGGCTACCAGGTCATCAGCGACGCTGCGGCGATGGCCTTGATGCCCGACGATTCGCCCACGGTGTTGAAGGGGAAGGCCACACCCGGCAAGCGGGTCGCCTGGGGTGAGCCATTGCCGCTGGAGGAGGTGAAGGCCGTGGGGCAGGCCTTCGGCGCGTCGATCAACGACGTGCTGCTGACGGCGGTGGCCGGGGCCATCGGCGACTACCTGCGCGCTCATGGCGACGACCCCACCGGCAAGGAGATCCGCGCCATGGTGCCGGTGAACCTGCGGCCGCTGGACCAGGCCTGGAGGTTGGGCAACAAGTTCGGCCTGGTGCCGCTGGTGCTGCCGGTGGGCATCGCCAACCCGATCGAGCGGCTGGGCGCGGTGCGTGCCCGCATGAACGATCTGAAAGGCGGCTACCAGCCGGTGATGGCTTTCGCATTGCTGGCCGTGGCGGGCTTGCTGATCAAGCCGATGCAGGACGCGTTGCTGAACCTGTTCGCCAAGAAGGCCACGGCCGTGATGACCAACGTGCCGGGCCCCCGAGAAGAGT
The DNA here is from genome assembly GCA_964369025.1 of uncultured Ideonella sp. Lineage (GTDB taxonomy): Bacteria > Pseudomonadota > Gammaproteobacteria > Burkholderiales > Burkholderiaceae_C > Ideonella. Next base: position 4,979 of record CAYJEC010000013.1, read on the forward strand.
TGAAGTTCAACGGGCGCACGATCAAGCAGCTGCTTTTCTGGGTGCCGCAGAGCGGCGACATCGGCGTCGGCGTCAGCATCCTCAGCTACGCCGGCGGCGTGCAGTTCGGCCTGATCACCGACGATGTGCTGTGCCCCGATCCGGACGACATCATCGCCCGCTTCCGCCCCGAGTTCGACAAGCTCCTGTACCTGTCGCTGATGCTGCCCTGGGCAGACGAAGCCTGACTGGCTGTTGTCGCTCGAAGGAGTGACTGCGCGGCGGCAGGGCGCGCCTACACTGACGCATGGATCCCATCACCGTGGTCATCGTCGAGGACGACGAGCGCTTCCGCGCGGCTTTCACGGCCGTCGTGGCAGAGGCCCCGGATCTGCGCCTGGCCGGTGCTGCGGGTGATCTGCCTCAGGGGTTACAACTTCTGCGCGAGCACCGGCCCGACGTGCTGCTGGTGGATCTGGGGCTGCCGAGCGGCAGCGGCATCGAGCTGATCCGTTTTGCGCATGACCACCTGCCGCAGACCGATGTGATGGTCATCACGGTGTTCGGCGACGAGCCGCATGTGATGGCCTCGCTCGAAGCGGGTGCCACCGGCTATCTGCTCAAGGACAGCGGCGCCGCCGATCTCACCGAGCAGATTCGCGCGCTTCGTGCCGGCGGCAGCCCGATCAGCCCGGTGATCGCCCGCCAGTTGCTGCTGAGGTTGGCGCCCGAGCCGGCGCCGACGGCCCAGAGCGAGGCGCTGCTGTCGCCCCAGGAGCGCCAGGTGCTGACGTTGTCGGCCAAGGGTTTCAGTTTCGAGGAGATCGCGCGCATGCTGGGCGTCTCGCGACACACGGTGATGACCTATGTGAAACGCAGCTATCGCAAGCTGCAGGTGCATTCGAAGACCGAGGCGATCTACGAGGCCCGCAAACTGGGGCTGGTGCGTGACTGAAACGGGTAGATCGCGGCGGCTGCACCTAGGCTGGGCGGTTTCGTTGGTGGCAGCGCTGGGCGTGATGCTCGGGCTGGTGGGGTCGGGCTCGCCGCCCGCTGCAAGCGTGCCACCCCAGCAGTTCACGCAGGCATGGGAACACAGCCTGCTGTTCGACGACAGCCGGCTGGATGCCGGCATCCTGCACACTGCACGGCCCGACCTTCCGGCCGCCGACGACCTGTCTGCCTGGCGGGCGGTGGCGTTGCCACGCCAGGAACCGACCAAGGAGCCGCCATCGCCTGACGCGCCCGAGCCCCTGAAGGTCTGGTGGTACCGCGTGGCCTACACCGTGCCGGCCGGCCTCGAGGGCCCGCTGGCGCTGTATGTGCCGCGGGTGGGTGGCGGGGCGGCGCAGGTCGTTGAGCACGACGGCCAGCATTGGCAGCTGCGTTGGGACGGCGCCGACCGCTGGCGTGAGCAGTGGAACCGCCCGATCCTGGTCGACCTCGGCCGCGCCCCGCCCGCCGGCCAGACCCTGCAACTGGCCGTTGGGTTGATCCGGCATGACTTCGGCTCGCACCGGATCGCCCGGATCAGCGTCGGCCCGCGGGAGGAACTGGCCTTCCGCGACAGCTGGCGTCGGCAGCTCCAACTCACCGCACCGCAGGTGGGTTCGTTGACCTTTCTGGCGCTGGGCTTGTTCTCCTTCCTGTTCTGGTTCCGTCGCCGGAGCGAGCAGGCCTATCTGCTGTTCTTCTTCAGCTCGGTGGTGTGGACGCTGCGCAGCCTCCACTACTACATCGATTTCCCGCGAGACGAGACCGCCTATGTGTGGTTCTGGTGGGCCACCAACGCCACCTTGTCGTGGGTGATGATGCTGATCTACCTGTTTGCCTTCCGATTCGACCCACGCAGCTACCCGCGTGTCGAGAGGGCCCTGGTGGTATTCGTGTTGGCGATGTCCGTGGTCACGATGCCGATGCCTTGGACAGAGTCGTCCTCGTTGATCTTGCAGCACCTGTGCAACAGCGCGGTGGCGATCGGCGTCACCGCCTTCCTGAGCGTGCTGGCCTGGCGCGGCGGTGGACGCGAGTTCCGCGTCATCGTTGGGGCGCTCTGGGTCTGCGAGGTTTTTGGAGCCCACGACCTGCTGCTCGTGGCCGGTTGGGTCGGTCCGGAGTCCATCTACCTGTTGCCCTTCGCCACGGTGCTGGTGCTGCTGGCCTTCCTGTACGCGGTGCAGCGGCGCTATGCACAGGCCATCGACCAGGTCGAGGGTGCCAACCAGCGGCTGGAGCAGCGTCTGGCAGAGCGCGAGGCCGAATTGCAGGCGAACCACGAGCGCCTGCGTGGTGTCGAGCGCGAGCAGGCCCTGCTGCTGGAACGCCAGCGCCTGATGCGTGACATGCACGACGGCCTGGGCTCGACGCTGATGTCCTCTTTGGTCCTGGTCGAGCAAGGTCGGCTGGACGCACCTGCCGTCGCCGTGCTGCTGCGCGAATGCGTGGACGACCTGCGCCTCGTGATCGATTCGCTGGAACCGATCGGGCACGATCTGGTGACCCTGCTGGCCTCGCTTCGGCACCGTCTCGGGCGGCGGCTCGAGGCCGCCGGGCTGGGCATGCAGTGGGAGGTGGAAGACCTGCCTCCGCTGGAGTGGCTGCACCCGCCCGATGCCCTGCAGGTGCTGCGTATCGTTCAAGAGGTGCTGACCAACGTCTTGAAACACGCGTCGGCGCAGACCGTGCGCATCGCCACCCGCCGGCACGGCGACGAAGTGCAGGTGCTGATCGAAGACGACGGGCGTGGCTTCGACCCCGAGGCGGCCGGTGGCGGCCGTGGCCTGCGCCACCTGGTCCAGCGCGCCGCTCGACTGGGTGGCCGTCTGGTCCTGGACAGCGCTCCCGGCCAGGGCACGCGCATACAGCTTGACCTTCCTTTGCAGCGCAGTATGCGTGCCTGACGGACAATCGCGAAAGCACCACGCTCTGCTCGGCCCGTGTGCCCCCCATGCTCCAGCAACGAACTCTCAAATCCCTCACCCGCGCCGTTGGCGTGGGCTTGCACAGCGGCCAGAAGGTCGAGATGACGCTGCGCCCGGCGGCACCGAACAGCGGCATCGTCTTTCGTCGGATCGACCTGCCCAATCCGGTGGACATCCCGGTGCGTTTCGATTCGGTCAGCGAGACCCGCATGGCATCCACCATCTCCCCCGGTGGCCAGCCCGGCGGGCCCAAGGTGCAGACCATCGAGCACCTGATGTCGGCTTGCGCCGGACTGGGGCTGGACAACCTCTACGTGGACATCACCGCCGACGAGGTGCCGATCCTCGACGGGTCATCGGCCAGCTTCGTGTTCCTGCTGCAAAGTGCCGGCATCGAGCTGCAGAACGCGCCCAAGCGGTTCCTGCGGGTCAAGAAGACGGTGGAGGTGCGCGAGGGCGAAGGCAGCACGCTCCTGTGGGCGCGCCTGGAGCCGTACCACGGATTCAAGCTCACCTTCCAGATCGACTTCAATCATCCGGCCGTCGACGCGACCGGCCAGCAGGTGAGTTTCGACATGGGCTCGGGCCGCTACAAGCAGGAGATCGCACGCGCCCGCACTTTCGGCTTCACCAAGGACGTGGAGGCGATGCGTTCGCGTGGGCTCACATTGGGCGGCAGCATGGACAACGCCATCGTCATCGACGACTACCGCGTTCTCAACAGCGACGGCCTGCGCTACGACGACGAGATCGCCAAACACAAGATCCTGGATGCCATCGGCGACCTTTACATCGCCGGCTCGCCGCTTCTGGCCGCTTACACTTCGTTCAAGGGCGGCCATGCGCTGAACAACAAGTTGCTGCGCACCTTGCTGGCCGACGCCAGCGCGTTTGACTATGTCACCTTCGAGGACGAGAAGCTCGCTCCGGCAGGTTTCGCCGAACTGGCGCCGGCCTGGTGACTCGAGTGGCCTCAAACCCATGCTGATCTTTCGCCTCGTTTTTGGCCTGTTGTTGGTGGCCGGCATCCTCTGTTTTGCGGCATCTGTCCTGACCGGCCAGGCGCACTGGCGCCAGCGCGGGCTGGTGATCGTCAAGTGGACGGTTCTGGCCGGCCTGGGCATGGCGGCTGTGCTGGTGCTCGAGCGTCTGGCGCTGCTTCTGTAGATGCATCTCGACGTCTTTCGGGGCCTCGCCGCCCTGCTGATGGTGCTGAACCACGCCGGCTACGCCTGGCTCGCCGCGCAGCACAGCGGCGCTGGACTTACCGCGCTGTGCATGAGCGGGTGCGGGCCAGTGCACGACCGGTGCGGGCCGCTTCTTTGGCGCTGGCGATGGTTCTGCTGGCTCGTTATGGTCTGGTGCCCTGGCTGCGCGAGGCCTCCGAAGCCAACGCCTGGGTTGGCTTCCTCACGGGCATCCAAGGGCGGCCGGCCATCTCCTACCCGGCCGGCCCCTGGCTGGCCTACCCGCTGTTGGGCTTCATCCTGGCCTACCTGGCGGCGGGGGTGCGTGTCCCAGCCTGGCTGAGCACCCGCGGGCTGGGCGCCGCAGCGCTGGCTTGCGCCCTGCTGGCGGGAGGGCTGGTTCTTCATCGCGGCGCGGTGCTGCACCGATGGAGTTCAATGTCGGCCGCCTACTTCCTGTTGTCGCTCGGCGTGTTGGCTCTGGCCTGGTGGGCGGCCGGCTGGCTGGCCCGGCAGGAGCGTGCCTCGGCGGCGCTGGCGCTGCGCGGGCCGGCCAGCCTGCTGGTGGTTCCCCTGCACTATGCGGCGATCGGCGCTCTGACTGGCGTGTTGCCGCTGCCCCTGCTGCCTGCGGTTTGGTGGGTCGTGGTCGTGGCCCTTTGTGTGGCGGTGATGTGGGCTTGTCGCCGCATGAACCGGGCCTTCACGGGCCCGCTGCCGGGTGGCTGGCCGATGCTGATCATGCTGGCCGTGTTGACGGTGGGTTGCCTGGCTTGGCGCGGAGTGGGCTTGGCCACGTTGCTGCTGGCCTGTGCCGGTCAGACCGCAGTGGCCTGGCACCTGGCGGCCGGTACCTCTCAGGCGCGCAAGCCCGCGATGTAGGACTGCACGGCCACCTGCCCGACCCGGCCCAGGTCGAACTGGCCCGGCGCCATGGTCCAGTTGTGCATCAGGCCGTCCACCAGTGCGAACAGGCCTGTGGCGGTTTCGCCTGCCGGAAGGCCGGCTGGCACCTGGCCCCGCTCCCGTGCCATGTCGATCACCCTGGCAAGCGCTTGTTGGTAGCGCAGGATGCTTTCGAGGTGGCGTTGGCGCACCGGGGCGAGCTCGTCGGTGTACTCGGTGGCGTGCATCGCGATGTGGAACACCCGCTGAAGGTCCGGGTTGCCGGCCAGTTCCTTGAGCGGTGCCAGCGCCATGTCGGCCAGGTGAGCCAATGGGTCCGGGTGCTGGAGGGCCTCGGCCTTGGCGGCGTCGAGCGACATCTCGCAGGGCAGCAGCACGCGATCCATCATGGCCATGAAGATCTCGGCCTTGTCCTTGAAGTGCCAATAGATCGCGCCGCGGGTCACGCCCGCCTCGGCAGCGATGTCCTGCAGGGAGGTTCGCGCCACGCCGCCGGCCCGGAACACGGCCTCGGCGGCGTCCAGGATCTGGTGGCGCGTTACTTGCGCGTCGGCTTTCGTCCGGCGAGCCATCAAAGACCCCTCTCGTTCAACATACATTCACGATTGTATGTATACTCCAGTCGAACCGCAATCCCGACCCGCCCAAGCGCCTGATCTTGCTACCAGCGAGATGCAGGCAGCGGGTGACCCGCCCTCCGGAGGATCTTCCATGGACGTGCCCGTGCCGCCCGCGCCTTCCCGCTCCTTTCCCGCCCACTCGCAGTCGTTCCGGCACGCGCCGATTTCACGCCATGCCTGGCCGGTGGTCACCCTGGCGGCGCTGGCACTGGCCTTGGTGTCGGCATTGACCGGATGCGGGCCGTCGGCCCCGGGTCAGGGCGGCATGGGCCAGATGCCGGCGCCGCAGGTCGGTGTCGTCACTGTGAAGCCCGTTGGTGTGACGCTGTCCACCGAACTCCCTGGGCGCCTCGAAGCGGTGCGCACCGCCCAGGTGCGAGCCCGCGTCACCGGTGTGGTGGTCAAGCGCCTGTTCACCGAAGGCAGCCTGGTCAAGCAGGGCCAGAGCTTGTTCGAGATCGACGCAGCGCCTTACCGTGCCGCGCTGGACAGCGCCCAGGCCAGCCAGGCCAAGGCCGAGGCCGGCCTGGCCCAGGCCCAGGCCACGCTGGAGCGCAACCGGCCGTTGGCCGAGGCCCGGGCGATCAGCCAGCAGGAGTGGGTGGCGACACAGGCGGCACAGAAGCAGGCCGCGGCCGACCTGGCCTCGGCCAAGGCGGCTGTCACCCAGGCTCGCCTGAACGTGGACTACGCGGCCGTGCGTGCACCCATCAGCGGCCGCATCGGCCGCGCCCTGGTCACCGAGGGGGCCCTGGTCAGCCAAGGCGAGGCCACCCTGCTGGCCACGATCCAGCAGGTCGACACGCTCTACGTCAACATCACCCAGCCTGCAGCCGACGCGCTGCGGCTGAAGCGGGCCGTCCAGGACGGTCGGCTGCAGGCTCCGGCGTCGACCCAGGCTCACCTGGTGCTCGACGATGGCACCGACTATGCACAGCCAGCCAAGCTGCTGTTCTCGGACCTCACCGTGGACGCCACCACCGGCCAGGTCACGTTGCGCGCCGAGGTGCCCAATCCGCGCGGTGACCTGCTGCCCGGCCTGTATGTGAAGGTGCGGATCGATCAGGCGCGCAGCGAGGGCGCGATCCTGCTGCCGCAACAGGCAGTCACCCGTGGCGCCGGTGGCGACACGGTGCTGGTGGTCGGTGCCGACAAGCAGGTCGGACCCCGCACAGTGCAACTTGGTGGAGCGCGCGGAAACGAGTGGGTCGTGTTGGGCGGCCTGAAGGCCGGCGATCAGGTGGTGGTGGACGGCTTCCAGAAGATCCGCCCGCAGTCGCCTGTGAACCCGGTGCCTTGGAGCCCGCTGGGCCCTGCCTCGGGTGCAGCGTCGGCCCCGGCCCCGGCCCTGGCCGCCAGCCGCTGAGCGCGGGAGAAGACACATGGCATTGCCTTCTCCCGCCGCGGCCCCGTCGTCGCACTTTTTCATCGACCGGCCGATCTTCGCCTGGGTCATCGCGCTGTTCATCGTGGTGCTGGGCGCGGCCGCCATCACCCGGTTGCCGATCGCGCAGTACCCCACGGTGGCCCCGCCCGCGATCGTGATCAGCGCGGCCTACCCCGGGGCCTCGGCCAAGGTGTTGGAAGACAGCGTGCTGGCCGTCATCGAGCAGGAGCTCAGTGGCGCGCCCGGCCTGATCTACATGGAGTCCAGTGCCGACGCCAGCGGCGCCGGCAGCATCACCGTCACCTTCGAGCCAGGCACCGATGTGTCGATCGCCCAGATCGAGGTGCAGAACCGCTTGTCCCGGGCCACGCCCCGGCTGCCCAGCGCCGTCACGCAGCAGGGGGTTCGCGTCGACAAGGCGCGCGCGAACTTCCTGCTGTTCGTGATGATGACCTCGAAGAACCCGGCCTACGACCCCGTGGCGCTGGGCGACTATGCGGCGCGCAACATCGTGCCCGAGCTGCTGCGCGTGCCCGGCGTCGGCCAGGCCACGCTGTTCGGCACCGAGCGGGCCATGCGGGTCTGGGTCGATCCAGCCAAGCTGGTCGGCTACGGCCTGTCGACGGCCGATGTCAACGCCGCCATCCGCGCGCAGAACCTGCAAATCTCGGCCGGCAGCATTGGCGGCTTGCCGAACGTGGCCACTCAGACCCAGTTCGCCACCATCACGGTGAACGGGCAGCTCGGCACGGTCGAGCAGTTCGGCAGTGTGCTGTTGCGCACCAACACCGACGGCTCCAGTGTGCGGCTGCGGGATGTCGCCCGCATCGAGCTGGGCGGCCAGTCCTACGGCAGTTCCTCGCGCCTGAATGGCGTCACCGCCACCGGCGTCGGTGTGCAGCTGGCGCCCAGCGGCAACGCGCTGGCTGCTGCCACTGCGATCCACAAGCGCATGGCGGAGCTGAAGGCCTACATGCCCGAGGGTGTCAGCTACGACGTGCCTTACGACAGCTCGAAGTTCGTCCGCATCTCGATCGAGGAGGTCGTCAAGACCCTGGCCGAGGCCATCGCACTGGTCTTCGTGGTGATGCTGGTGTTCCTGCAGAACATCCGCTACACGCTGATCCCGACCATCGTGGTGCCGGTGGCTTTGACCGGCACCTTTGCCGTGATGCTGGTGATGGGCTTCTCGATCAACGTGCTGACGCTGTTCGGCATGGTGCTGGCCATCGGCATCCTGGTCGACGACGCCATCGTGGTGGTCGAGAACGTCGAGCGCATCATGGCGGAGGAGGGCCTGGGGCCGGTCGAGGCCACCCGCAAGGCCATGGGTCAGATCACCGGCGCCATCATCGGCATCACCGTGGTGCTGGTCTCGGTCTTCGTGCCGATGGCCTTTTTCACCGGCTCGGTGGGCAACATCTACCGGCAGTTCTCGCTGTCGATGGTGGCCTCGATGCTGTTCTCGGCCTTCATGGCGCTGTCGCTCACGCCAGCGCTGTGCGCCACGTTGCTGAAGGCCATCCCGCCCGGGCACCACGAGCGCCAGGGCTTCTTCGGGGCCTTCAACCGCGGCTTCAAGCGCACCACCAAGGGCTACGAGTCGGTGGTCGCGCGCATCCTGCCGCGTGCCGGCCGCTTCCTGGTGATCTACGCGGTGATCCTGGGCGCGGTGGGCCTGATGTACACGCGGCTGCCGACCTCGTTCCTGCCCAACGAGGACCAGGGCTACCTGATCGTGAACGTGCAGCTGCCGCCAGGCGCCGCGCTGTCGCGCACCGAGGCCGTGATGCGGGAGGTCGAAGGCTTCTTCCTGGCGCAGCCCGAGGTCGACAAGGTGGTCGGCGTGCTGGGCTTCAGCTTCTCCGGATCGGGCCAGAACGCCGCGCTGGCCTTTGTGCCACTGAAGCCATGGGATGAGCGGAAGGGCCCGCAGCACAGTGCCCAGGCGCTGGCCGGCCGGGCCTTTGGCGCCTTGATGGGGGTGCGCGACGGGTTCGTCTTCCCGTTGAGCCCGCCGCCGATCCCCGAACTGGGCACCGCCACCGGCTTCAACTTCCGCCTTCAGGACCGCGGGGGCAACGGCCACGCCGCGCTGCTGGCGGCACGCAACCAGATGCTGGGCATGGCCTCGCAGAGCAAGCTGTTGCAGGGGGTCCGCCCGGACGGCCTCGAGGACGCCCCGCAACTGCAGTTGGACATCGACCGCGAGCGAGCCGCCGCGTTGGGTGTGGGTTTCGACACCATCGGCGCGGTGCTTTCGACCTCGCTGGGTTCCACCTACGTCAACGACTTCCCGAACGCCGGCCGCCTGCAGCGTGTGGTGGTGCAGGCCGAGGCCGCGGCGCGCATGCAGCCCGAGGACATCGGGCGACTGTTCGTGCCCAACAACAAGGGCCAGCAGGTGCCGCTGTCCGCGTTCGCCAGCACGCGCTGGGTGAACGGCCCGATCCAGACCGTGCGCTACAACGGCTACCCGGCGATGAAAATCGCTGGCGACGCTGCCGCAGGCGTGTCGACCGGAGAGGCCATGACCGAGATGGAAAGACTGGCGGGCCAATTGCCACCGGGCTTCGGCTTCGAGTGGACCGGCCAGTCGCGCGAGGAAAAGCTCTCAGGTTCGCAGGCCACCATCCTGCTGGCTTTCTCGTTGCTGGCCGTGTTCCTGTGCCTGTCGGCGCTGTACGAGAGCTGGAGCATCCCGGCCGCCGTGCTGCTGGTGGTGCCGCTGGGTGTGGTGGGCGCGCTGGCCGGCGTCTGGCTGCGCGGCATGCCCAACGACGTGTACTTCAAGGTCGGCCTGATCACCATCATTGGCCTGTCGGCCAAGAACGCGATCCTGATCATCGAATTCGCGAAGGACCTGCAGGCCGAGGGCAAGGGCCTGATCGAGGCCACGCTCGAGGCCTGCCACCTGCGGTTCCGGCCGATCCTGATGACCTCGTTCGCCTTCATCCTGGGCGTGCTGCCACTGGCCATTGCCAGCGGTGCAGGCTCGGCCAGCCAGCGGGCCATCGGCACCGGCGTGATGGGCGGCATGATCACCGCCACCGTGTTGGCCGTCTTCCTGGTGCCGGTGTTCTTCATCGTTGTCCGCCGCCTGTTCCCTGGGGGGCATGAGGCCCCGCACCGCACGCCGATTGCCTCGGTGGCCACCGATGCCGCCGCTGCGGCTGCGCTGCACAAGGAGGGCGGCGAATGAGCGGCCAACTGAAACTGCGGACACGGCGACTTGGCACCTTGGCGGCGGCGCTGCTGCTCGCCGGCTGCGTGAACCTGGCGCCGGACTACCAGACGCCCGCGCTGCCCGTTCCGGCCAACCTTCCGGCCGCCGTCGGCGCTCCGGCGCCGATGCCGGCCTGGTCGACCCTGATGCGCGACGAGCGCCTGCGGCAGGTGGTCGAGCTGGCGCTGGCCCGCAACCGCGACCTGCGCGTGGCGTTGCTCAACATCGAGCGCAGCCGGGCGCAACTGCGCCTGACCGACGCCGACCGCTGGCCCACCGTCTCGGCTGCCTTCATCGCCAGCCGGGCCCCGAACACGCAGGGCGACCAGGCCAACACCTTGCAACTGGGCCTGCAACTCAGCAGCTACGAGATCGACCTGCTGGGCCGGCTGCGCAACGCCAGCGACGCATCGGCGTCCACCCTGCTGGCCACCGAAGCCGGGGCACGCAGCGCGCGGCTGGCGTTGGTGGCCCAGGCGGCATCCGCCTGGCTGACGCTGGCCGCCGATGGCGAGCAACTGACGCTGGCGCGGCAGAGCCTGCAATCGCGCGATGAGACGCTTCGCCTCACCGCACTGCGCGAGAGCGCCGGTGCAGCCTCTGCGCTGGAACTGAGCGTCGCGCAGTCGCTGTCGGCGTCGGCTCGCGCCAGCGTGGCGCAGTTGGAGCGCCAGCTCGCCCAGGACCGCAGCGCGCTGAGTCTGGTGGCCGGCGGGGAACTGCCCGCGGCTTTGTTGCCCGGCGCTACGGCACTGTCGGAAGGCGACTGGTTGGCGGCGGTGCCTGTGGGCGCTTCATCCGACCTGCTGCTCGCGCGGCCCGACGTGATCCAGGCCGAGCAGTCACTGCGGGCCGCCAACGCCAACATCGGTGCTGCGCGTGCCGCGGTGTTCCCACGCATCACGCTAAGTGGCAGCGCCGGGCAGGCCAGCGACACCTTGCGCGGCCTTTTCGAAGCAGGACACTTCGCCTACACGCTGACCGCGAGCGCGGCGATGGCCCTGTTCGACGCCGGCCGCAACCAGGCCAATGTCGAGGTGGCCAAGGTCAACCGCGAGGTGGCGGTGGCGCAGTACGAGAAAGCCGTGCAGACGGCCTTCAAGGAGGCCTCCGACGCGTTGCAGGCCCAGTCCACCTGGGCGTCTCAGGGCGAGGCCCAGCAGGCCTTGCTGATGGCCGAACAGAACCGCGTGCGCCTGACCCGGCTGAAGCTCGACAACGGCGCCGCCAGCCTGACCGACCTGCTGGATGCCGAGCGTTCGCTCGCTGCGGCCCAACAGGCTCGGGTGCAGGTTCGCCTGGGCGAACTGCTGAACCGCCTGTCGCTCTACAAGGCGCTGGGCGGCGAGCCGCTCGCCGCGCCAGCTCAGAAGAGCTGAGCCAAGAAGGCCAGGCTGCGGCCGTGCGCCAAGGCGGCGCTGCCCGGGCCGTAGCTGGCGCGCGCCCAGCAGTTGAAGCCGTGGTGGGCGCCGGGATAGACGTGGATCTCGGCGTCCTTCTCGGCCATCGCATCGCGCACGGCCTCGACCGCCTCGGGCGGGATGTGGTCGTCCTTCTCGCCGTAGTGAAACTGGATCGGGCAGGCGACTTGCGGCGCCAGGGCCAGCTGATTCTGGATGCCGCCGCCGTAGTAGGCCACTGCCGCGTCGACCCCGCACAAGGCGGCCGCGGTGTAGGCCAGCCGGCCCCCCATGCAGTAGCCGATGGCGCCCACGCGGCCGTTGCATTCGGCCCGTGACTTCAGCGCTGCGATCGTGGCCTTCATGTCGGCCACCACGCTGTCGGGCTGGATCGTGTTCATCAGCTCGACCGCGCGCTTCCAGTCGTCGCCGGTGTAGCCCAACTCGATGCGCGAGCCCTGTCGCCAGAACAGGTCAGGGGCCAGCACTGTGAAGCCGGCCAGCGCGTACTGCTCGGCCACGCCACGGATGTGCGGGTTGACGCCGAAGATCTCCTGAAGCAGCAACAGGCCCGGCCCGCGGCCGCCAGGTGGCAACGCCAGGTAGGTGCCAAACGCGCCGTCGCGGCCGTTCACGTCGATCCATTGG
>CAYJEC010000014.1:0-5239 GCA_964369025.1 uncultured Ideonella sp.
CGGCGCCTGGTCGAGGGCGACATCGACATCGGCACGCACCGCAACGACGCGATCCAGCCCGAGGGGCTGGGCCTGGCCGGCAGCGTGGCGCTGTGGCCGGATGTCGGCGGCGTGGCCCAGATTCCCTATGTGGTGTCGCAGGGCAATGCCGACGTGGCGGTGGCCATCGCCCGCTTCAATACCGTGTTCGCTGGCGCTTTGCAGTGGGTGCCACGTGCTGCCGAGGCCGACTACGTGGACATTTCGCTGGATCCGAACGACCACTCCGGCAGCGGCTTCTCGTCGCTGGGCCGTGTCGGCGGCCGGCAGGTGATCGGCGGCTCGATCGATGTCAACGCCGGCACCCTCCTGCACGAGATGGGCCACGCCATCGGACTGTTCCACGAGCACTCGCGGCCCGAGCGCGAGGCCTACCTGACCTTGGCCACCACGCACGTCATCGGCTCGCTGCTGCCCAACCTGGATGTGGTGCGCAGCGAGGGGCAGTCGCTGGGCCTGTATGACCTCGCGTCGATCATGCACTATGGCCCGTTCACCTTCAGCAAGGACGGTGAGCCGACGATGGAGTCCATCCCGCCCGGCCAGCCGATTTCCGAGCTCGGCGACTACTCGGCGGGCGACATCGACGCCGTGCTCCGGCTTTACCAGCGCGCCCCGGGCACGGTGACCGTGACCAGCAACCCGCCGGGGCTTCAGGTGGTGCTGGACGGTGTCACCGTGACCACCCCCCACACCTTCGCGCCAGCGCTCGACTCCACCCACACGCTGGATGTGGTGGCCACCCCGCAGACGCTGGGCGGCAAGCATTACGTCTACGGGCGCTGGAACGACAACGCACAGCGTGCCCACACCATCACCATCGGCCGCGGCAACGGGGCCACCGGCTCGCCGGTCAACAAGCCGGCGGTCTCCGTCTACCAGGCCAGTTTCGTCGAGTTGCTGCCGCACGAGCCGTTCGTCTGGCCTGCCGGCTCGGGCAGCGTGCAGGCCACGCCGGCTGCGATGGCCTACCCGCCGTTGGCAGGCCTGTACCACGTCAAACGCCAGGCGGTGCAGTTGCAGGCCGTGCCGCAACCGGGCTACAGCCTCTACCGGCTGTACACGGTGGACGGTGGCGTCAGCCAAAACCCCAAGACGACGCGTGCGTCCGACTGGGTGTTGGGCTACTTCACGCCACAGCCGGTGACCACCATCGCCACCCAGCCGGCCGGGCGCTGGCTGTGGGTCGACGGTGGCTTCTGGTACGGGCCGGTGGGGTTTGCAGCGGACTACGACGCCGGGTGGACGCCGGGCAGCAACCACCTGGTGGACGTGTCGGTGTCGCCGCAGCTTCCGTACAGCTTTTCCATCCGCTACCCCTGGCAGGCCTGGAGCGACGGCGGCGCGCAATCGCACACCATCACCGTGCCCGCGGCCTCCAGCACCGTCACCGCGAGCTTCGGCCAGGAGTTCAACCTGTGGAGCTGGGCGCAGCAGCCTTGTGCCGGCAGCGTGGCCGCCGCGCCGCCCTCGGGCGACGGCTTCTATGCGGCTGGCAGTACGGTGACCATGACCCAGACCACGGTGCCGGGCTGGGTCTTCACCGGATGGCAACGCGATCTGGCCGGCACGCAGAACCCGGCACCGTTGCTGATGAACGACGAGCACATCGTGGTGGCGGGCTACAACACGGCGGCATTGCCGATCTCGATCAGCAGCCTGACCCCGGCCAGCCGCGTGGCGGGGCAGGGTGGCTTCACCCTCAACATCGCCGGCGAGGGATTCACCACCAAGACGCGCGCCTGGGTCAATGGTGTCTACCGCAAACCCAAGAGTGCCACCGACACGCTGTTGAAGGTCAAGATGGTGGCCGCTGACGCCGCGTTGCCTGGCACCGTGGCACTGTTCGTCGACAACCTGCCCACCGGCAGCTGGAACTGCTCGGCCTACGCCACCGCGGAGTTGCCGGTTCGCAGCGCCAGCGCCCAGCCGCTGGCAACGGTGGCGCCTGGCACGCTCAAGTTCGGCAAGGTCTCGGTAGGCGCCACCAGCGCGCCGCAGTTGCTGACCCTCACCAACACGGGCACCAAGATCCTGGCCTTGCACGACACCGTGGTGGCGGGTGGGCCGGCGGGGGATTTCCTGGTCGGCGCCAGCACCTGCACCAGCGGCCTGGCCCCGGCCGCCTCCTGCACGGTGGAGTTGCGTTTCAAGCCCACCGCGCTGGGGGATCGGGCCTCGCGCCTGCTGGTGATCGACAGCGCGCTGGACAGCCCGCAGGCGGTGCCGGTTTCCGGCACCGGCAAGTGAGGCGCAAGGCCGGCTCAGTCCACCAGCATCATGTCGATGGCACGCAGCGTGCTGGCGATGTCGAGCGGCTTGGCAATGAAACCCTGCGCGCCGGCTGCGAGTGCGGCAGAAAGCGTGGCCGGCAGCACGTCCGCCGAAACCACCAGCACGTCCAGCCCGGCCGTGCTGGCGTCGTTGCGCAGTGCGGACAGGATCGCCAGCCCGTCCAGTTCACCGAGCTGAAGATCAAGCAGCAGCAGGTCGGGAGGGGCGCTGAGCACGGCCTCCAGGCCGAGACGGCCATCGGCGTGCAACTCGAGGTGGATCTGTGGCCGGGCCTGAAGAATGGCCTGCATGATCTCGGCGTTCACCGGGTTGTCCTCGATGTAGATCACCCGGCGCGGGCCATAGTCCGGAAGCGCCGGCGGCGGCACCTGCTCCACCTCTGCCACGGAGGCGCCAGGCGGTGACGCCGCCAACCGGACGATGAAGCGGCTGCCCTTGTGCTCCTGGCTGATCACCTGCAGGTCACCGCCAAGCAACTCGACCAGACTGCGGGTGATCACCAGGCCGATGCCCGTGCCAGCCGGCCCCGAGGCCTCTCGCCCGAGCCGGTTGAAGGGTTCGTAGAGCCGGGCCTGCTGATCCTCGCTGAGGCCCAGCCCGTTGTCTTCGACCTCGATGGCCACCAACCCGTCGGGGCTGTCTTGGTGGGCTGTGACGCGAACCCAGCCCCCGGGCCGGCTGAACTTCACGGCGTTGGACAACAGGTTGGCCAGAATCTGCCGCAGCCGGGTGGCGTCGGCCAGAACCCACAGATCCTCCGCTGGCAGACTTGGCGGCTCCAGCCGAATGCCGAGTCGACCGGCATCGTCGGCTTGCAGGGCGAGCGCCTCCTCCAGCAGCGGGGCCAGACGTGTGGCCGCCAGGCGCAGCGGGAGGTTGCCCGCCTGCAGCCGCGACAAGTCGAGGATGTCATTGATCATCGCTGCCAGGTGCCAACCTGCCGACTCGACCACCTGGAGCCGATGCAGCAAGGGAGCATCGTCACCCGATTGCGCTGCGTTCGCGCGCATCAGTTGGGTGTAACCCAGCATCGCGTTCAGGGGGGTCCTCAGCTCATGACTCATGCGCGAGAGGAAGTCGGTCTGCGCCTGGGTGGCGGCCTCGGCAGCGGCCTTGGCACGCTGCAACTCGTGGATGGCGCGCATTTGCGTGACATCTTCCACCGACAGCATGGCGCCGCCGCCGATGTCGCGGCGATTCAGGTTGATGCGCACGTCGATCGGCGTGCCCTTCACGACCCGCAGGCGCAACTCGACGACCGCCTGATCCTTGTCGCATTGCTGGGTGAGGGCTTGCTGCAGGGCCGGCCAGTCTTCGGGGTGGCACAGTTGCTCAGGGCGCAGGCCGTGCATCGCGGGACGATCGATGCCCACCATGTCGGCCAATTTGCCATTGGCGTCGACGATGCACATCCGCTCATCCAGCCGGGCCAGGCCCAGCGGGGCGGTCTCGAACAGGCCGCGAAAGCGCTCCTCGGAGGCGGCGAGGCGTGCGGACGCCTGCTGCATCGCATCCTGCTGTACTTCCAGTGCATGCACGCCGCGCCGGGTTTCGGCCACGATCAGGCTGGCCACCGCTGCGCTGGCCAGCGTGATCATCGCCATGTCGAGCAGATCCCAGGGCTCGACCGGACGGGCTTCCCATTGGTGCCAGCCGGAGAACTCGGCCACGCCGGTGAAGCACAGGATGCCCAGCACAAGGCCGACGCAGGCCCTGAACTGTGCGCGATTGAGCAGCAGGCTGGCCAGGGCCACGATGCCCGGGAAGGCGTAGTTGCCGACATCCAGCAGGCCATGCCCCATCCAGGTGACCGCGCCGACGACCACGATGCCGAGTAGCGTGAAGACAAACGGGGCGGCTGTTCCGGGCCGCCGTGCATGCCACCACAACAAGCCACAGGTGGCGGCGGCCGCGCCCAGCAGGAGGCCGCCTTGGGCGGTGTTGTCGCGGACCAGGTTCACCAGGCCCAGCACGACCATCAGCGCCACATCGATCGCGGCGATCTGCCTGAAGCGCCGCCCTCGTTGCCGCAGCAGCAGTTTTGGCAGAGGGCTGTCGGATTCCATGACGATGCCTTGAACGGGCGGGTGTGCGCATCCATTGTGAACGAAGAGGTGACGCATCCCGCCGGCTGAACCGTCGCGTGCCCTGGCCCGCCCGATCGGCGAAGATATCGCCTTCATCACGCCCTGCTCCCACATGAGTGACAAGCTACCCGAGTCGTCCGCCGATCTGATCCGCCGTGCCGGCGTGAAGCAGGTCGAATGCCTGTTCCCCGATGTCACCGGCTACCCGCGCGGCAAGCTGATGCCGGCAGAAGCCTTTCTGGCGGGCCAGGAGTTGCGCATCGCCCAAGCCATCCCGATGCAGGGGGTGACAGGCGAGTACTCCTACCACCCCATCTTCGTCGACGACGACCCGGATGTGCGCCTGGTGCCAGACCTGGCCACTGTCCGCCTGGCCCCCTGGGCCGACCCACCCCGGGCGCTGGCCATCCATGATTGCGTGGAGCTCGACGGCCGGCCTTGCGCCTTTGCGCCGCGCTCGTTGCTGAAGACGGTGCTCGCACGCTATGCGGAGCGCGGGTTGACGCCGGTGGTCGCGCCTGAGATCGAGTTCTACCTCAGTGCGCCCTGCGCCGACCCGACGCAGCCGCTGCAGCCACCCGTCGGGCGCCTGGGCCGCACCGAGGTCGGGCAGAGCGCGTTCAGCCTGAACATGCTCAACGAACTGGCGCCGTTCTGGGGCGCGTTCCAGAAGGCCCTGGAGACGCTGGGCATCCGCGCCGACACATGGATCCACGAAGTCGGATGCTCGCAGTATGAAATCAACCTCTGGCACGGGGACCCGGTGGCGGTGGCCGACCAGGCCTTCCTGTTCAAGCATGCGGCGCGCGAGATCGCCA
>CAYJEC010000014.1:5249-16910 GCA_964369025.1 uncultured Ideonella sp.
CCCATCGGACATGGAATTCCAGAAAACGAAAGAAGCGGCGGCGCGCGAGATCGCCATCGCCCACGGTCTCAACGCGGTATTCATGGCCAAGCCCATTGCCGGCGAGGCCGGCAGCTCGATGCACCTGCACCAGAGCGTGGTCGATGCCGGCGGCCGCAACATCTTCAGCCAGCCCGACGGCAGCGAGGATCCGCGCTTTCGCCAGTTCATCGCGGGGATGCAGACCCACCTGCCGGACCTGATGCTGATGCTGGCGCCGAACGTCAACTCGTACCGGCGCTTCGTCAAGGGCAGCCAGGCGCCGATCCACCTGCAATGGGGCTACGACAACCGCACGGCCGGCCTGCGCGTGCCCGTCAGCGGGCCGGCTGCGCGCCGGGTGGAGATGCGCGTCGCCGGTGCCGACGCCAACCCCTACCTGGCCATCGCCGCATCGCTGGCAGCCGGACTGGCCGGTATCGACGAGGCCCTGGTGGCCACGGAACCGCTGAGTGGCGACGGCTATGCGCAGGACCACGCCCTGCCGCGCACGCCGCACGAAGCGCTGGAGCGGATGGCCGGCAGCGAGACGGCGCGCCGCCTGTTCGGCGACGACTTCGTCACCGCTTATGTGGCGGTCAAAGAGATGGAATTCGCGGACTATGACCGCGAGATCAGCGCGTGGGAGCGCCGGATCCTGCTGCCGATGGTTTAGCGTGGCCAGCGCTCGGCCGCTCCGGAGCGGCCACGCTACCCGCCCGGCGGGTGGCGGCAGGTACTCCTGGCGCCGGGTGCCCCAGTCAGCGCGTGGGAGCGCCGGATCCTGCTGCCGATGGTCTAGCCAGGGCTAGCCCAGTTCGAAGCGATCGCGGCCGGCCGCCTTGGCACGGTAGAGCGCTTCGTCGGCCCGGCGCAGCCAGGCGGACAGTGCTTCGCCCGGCTGGTGGGCGGCCAGGCCCAGGCTGACGGTGACGCCGCCGTGCTGCTGCGCCGCCCCGGCGCTCGAGAGCGTGGCGACCCGCAGCCGCAGCCGCTCCGCCATCTCGCTGGCCACGTCGAGCGGCGTGCCAGGCAGGACGATCAGGAACTCCTCACCGCCCCAGCGCGACACCGTGTCGCTGGCCCGGGTGGCGCGGCGCAGGATGTCGGCCACCTCGACCAGGACGCGGTCACCCGCGTCGTGGCCCAGTGCGTCGTTGATGTGCTTGAAGTGGTCAAGATCGCACAACACGGCCACGGGCGGGTGTTCGTCAGGCAGCCGTTTCAGAAGGCGCTCGAGCCGCTCCAGCGCATGGCGGCGGTTGGACAGGCCGGTCAGCTCGTCGGTGGCCGCCAGTACCCGCAACTCCTGCGCAACGCCTTGCTGGCGCGACAGCAACTGCTTCATGCGCAGCCAGCCGCTGAGGCAGATGATGAACACCGCGTGCGAGGCCAGCACGTTGACCAGCAGTGTGATGTCGTCCCTGTGGCCGGCCGGTGAATTGACCCGCCAGGCAAAGCCAGCGGCCACCAACCCCAGCACGACACAGGCAGACCAGACGGCGTGCCTGCCTTCCAACATGAAGAACGCCACCGCGTACACCAGCGGCAGCCAGGTGATCAGCGTCATCGCGTTGTAGTTGCCGATCAGCGGGCCGCTCTGGAACAGGTGCAGCACGAGGTCGCTCAACAGGCTCAGGGCCACCGACAGGAAGCCGACCCAGCGAACCATGCGAACGCTGTGCGGCCGCCGCCGCAGCGCGGCCAGACAACCACCGAAGACCAGCAGCATCAGCGGGTAGGCCCAGCGGTTGACCTCGCTGATCTTGCCCTCGCTGGTCTCCAGCCACCACAACAGGATCACCGCCAACGAGCCGGCCGCGAACAACGGCATCAGCACCCGCACCATCAGCCGGTCGAAATGGCTGTGGGCGAGTGATGCGGGGGTCAGGGTGTCGGTGAGCACGTCAAGCCAAGGCGGGGTATCCCTGGATGTCGGCCGAAACGGATCCGGCCTTGAGCCCGCCGTGCTACCAGCGCTCACGCAGGCGCCGGGCGAGATCCAGAACAGGGCCGGGCGGCGGCGTCAGGGGGCCGCTGGCCCAGGTGGGTGCCGACGGGCCGGCGGCGTCGAAGTGCAACGCCACCTCGGGCGGGATGAATCGGCTCAAGCCCGCGTAGAGGTGCCGGTCGCCATAGCGGCGTTGCTGGGTGACATGGAAGCGCTGGGGCACCATCAGCGCCAGATGCCGCCGTGCTCGGGTCATGGCCACATACAGCAGCCGCCGCTCCTCCTCCAGTTGCACCGGGGTGGCGGTGGCCAGGTCGCCGGGGATGCAGCCGTCGACCACGTTGAGCACGGTCACCGCCTGCCACTCCTGGCCCTTGGCGGCGTGGATGGTGGACAAGATCAGGTAGTCCTCGTCGAGCGACGGGTCGCCGGCCTCGTCGCTGGTGGCCTGCGGCGGGTCGAGCGTGAGTTCGGTCAGGAAGCGCTCGCGGCTGGCGTGCCCGGCGGCCAGCCGCACCAGTTGCAGCAGGTCGGCCCGGCGTGGTTCGGGGTGGTCGTGCAGGCGCTCCAACTGCGGCAGGTACCAGTCGACCACCGCCTGAAGCTCGCTCGGCCAGTCCGAGGCGACGGCGTCGTCCAGCCGGTCGAGCAGCACCCCCAGTGCCGCCCAGTCAGCTTGCGCGCCGGCAGGCGGCGCATACGCGCGGCGAACAGCGGCGGGGTCGGGGGCGGCATCCATGGCGTCCTGCAGGCGGCGGGCGTTGGCGGGGCCGATGCCGGCAATCAGCTGGGCCACGCGAAACCCCGCCAGCCGATGGCGCGGGTTGCTGGCCCAGCGCAGCAGCGACAGGATGTCCTTCACATGGGCTGCCTCCAGGAACTTCAGCCCGCCGTACTTGACGAACGGGATGCGCCGCCGCGCCAGCTCCAGTTCCAGTGCCGCCGCATGGCTGGAGCTGCGAAACAGCACCGCCTGCGACTTGAGCCGCAGCCCCTCCTCGCGGCGTGCCAGCACCTCGGCGGCGACCCAGCGGGCCTGGTCCATCTCGTCGCCCACGGCCACCAGACGCGGGCGCTCGCTGCCGGTGCTGTCGGTCCACAGGGCCTTGGTGAAACGCTCGGGCGCCAGGGCGATCACCGCGTTCGCCGCGTCCAGCAGCGGTTGGGTCGAACGGTAGTTGCGCGCCAGCGTGAGCACGCTGGCCGGCGGGCTGAAGTGGCCGGGAAAGTCCAGGATGTTGCGCACCTCGGCGGCCCGGAAGGCATAGATCGCCTGGGCGTCGTCACCCACCACGGTCAGGCCCCGGCCTTGCGGTTTCAGGCCCAGCAGGATGGCGGCCTGCAGCCGGTTGGTGTCCTGGTATTCATCCACCAGCACATGGGTGAAGCGCTCGCCGAGCCAGGCGGCGAGCGCAGGCTCTTGCATCATCTCCGCCCAGTACAACAGCAGGTCGTCGAAATCCAGCGCCTGCTGGTCGACCTTGGCTTGCTCGTAGGCGCGGAACAGGCTGGCCAGGCTGTCGGCTTCGGCAGCGCACCAGGGGAACGCGTCGCGAAGCACCTCCCCCAGCGGCGACCGGCTGTTGACGGCGCGCGAATAGATCGACAGGCAAGTCCCCTTCATCGGAAACCGCTTCTCGCGGGCTGCGAGGCCCTGGCGCTCGCGCACCCAGCCCATCAGGTCCTCGGCGTCGCTGCGGTCGAGCAGGCTGAAGTCTTCCGACAGTCCGAGGCGCGTGGCCTGTTCGCGAAGCAGCCGTGCTCCGATGGCGTGGAAGGTGCCCGCCCACGGCAACTGCGGCGCGGCGGCACTGGGCGGCAGGCCGAGCGACTCGCGCAACAGCGCACCGACCCTGGCCTGCATTTCCTGGGCTGCGCGGCGCGAGAAGGTCAGCAGCAGCAGCCGGTTCGGGTCGGCACCGTCGCGCACCAGGCGGGCCACCCGGGCGGCCAGCGTCATGGTCTTGCCCGATCCGGCACCGGCGATCACCAGCAGTGGGCCGTCGCCGTGGCAGGCCGCTTCGCGCTGGGCATCGTTCAAGGACGCCAGTGGGTCGGCGCGGGCGAGGTCTGGCAGGGTGTGCACAGTGGGCAGCATACTGGATAGATTGCCAGCTTACCCATGGTCGGCGCGGCGCCCGCGCGATTGTCAGGCGGGCTGAATGCTGTCTGGCGCGTCGGCCAGGCGCTGGGCGGCCTCAGGCAACTGCGCGCACCACCAGGCCTCCAGTTCGTTGGCGGGCACGGGCCGGCTGAACAGGAAACCCTGTGCGCCGCGGCAACCCAGGGCCGCCAGCGCTTCAGCCTGGGCCTCGGTCTCGACGCCCTCGGCGATCACCGCCAGATCCAGCGCTTCTGCCACCTGGACGGTGGATTTCACCAAGGCGGTCTGGTAGCTGCTGCTGACCATCTTGGCAACGAAAGCGCGGTCGATCTTCACGGTGTCGATGGGCAACTGGTCCAGCGAGGCGAGGGACGAGTAACCGGTGCCGAAGTCGTCCAGCGACAGGCTCACGCCCAGAGCGCGCAGTTCTCCCAGCACGCTGACGGCGGCATCGTCCTGCATGGCCAGGGTCTCGGTGATCTCCAGCCGCAGGGCCGACGCAGGCAGGCCCGCCTCGGCCAGGACAGCAGACACGCTGGCCGCCAGCAGGCCCGGCTGCAATTGCGCCCGGCTGAGGTTGACCGACACAGTGCGGGGCGCGCCCGGGCCCAAGGCAGCCTGCCAGCGAGCCAGATCCAGGCAGGCCCGACGCAGCACCCGACGGCCGAGATCGACGATCAGGCCCGTCTCCTCGGCGATCGGGATGAAATCGACCGGCGACACCACGCCGCGCTCGGCGTGCCGCCAGCGTGCCAGGGCCTCCAGGCCCACGGGGCGGCGGCTGGCCAGTTCGACGATGGGCTGGTAGACGACATAGAAGGCGTCGCTGTGCAGCGCCTGGCGCATGTCAGCCTCCAGTTCCATCGCATGGCGAATGCGCTGGTGCATGTCGGGCTGGAACACGGCATGCCGGCCGCGGCCCCGCCGTTTGGCCTCGTACATGGCCGTGTCGGCATCGCGGAGCACCGACTCGACGCTCTCGCACGAGACATCGCTGGTGACGACGCCGATGCTGGCGGTGGACTGGACCTGCCGGCCCGACAGATCGTACGGGGCGGCCAGGGCCTCCAACAGGCGCTGGGCCACCGCGACAGCGTCCTCGGGGCGGGCGATGCGGTCGAGCAGCACCACGAACTCGTCGCCTCCGAGCCGCCCGGCGACATCCGGCCGGCCGGGTTCCGTGCCCAGGCGGGCCACGTCGTCTCCGGGCCGCAAGGTGAGCTTCACGCGCTGGGCGATCTGCCGCAGCAACTCGTCACCCGCCTCGTGCCCCAGGCTGTCGTTGACCAGCTTGAAGCGGTCGAAATCCATGAACAACACCGCGAAGCGTGCGGCGGGGTGGGCATTCGCGCGGGCCACGCAGCGCGCCAGGGCCTGCTGGATGCCGGCGCGGTTCGGCAGCCGCGTGAGGGCGTCGGTCAGGGCGGCGTCGCTGAGCGCCTGCTCGAGCATCTTGCGCTCGGTGATGTCGACGTGCACGCCGGTCATGCGGCGCGCGCGGCCGTCGGCTGCCCGCTCGATCACGGCACCGGCAGCCATCACCCAGGTCCAGCCACCTCCTCGGCGGCGCATGCGGAATTCGGTCCGGTAAGGTACATCGGGGTGGGACAGGTGCGCCTGCAGCGCGCTGCGGCTTGGCGCCATGTCGTCCGGGTGCAGCAGGTGCTTCCAGTCGTCGAGCGTGCGCGGCACTTCCTCCATGGCCAAGCCCATCATCCGGGCCCACCGCTCGTTGTAGCGAATGCGCCCGCTGCCGATGTCCCAGTCCCAGGTGCCCACGCCCGCGCCGTCGATCGTGGTCTGCAGCAGGTTCCGCTGCACGCGCGTTTCGGTTTCGTCGACAAAGCAGGAGATCACGCCCTGGCGGTGGCCGTCCGTGCTGGCCAGGATCTGGGTGTTGGCGCGCAGCCAGCGGCGTTGGCCGTCTGGAAGCCGAACCCCCATCGGGACGCCGTTCTGTGCCTCCCCGGTGTGCAGCGTGACTTCTGACGGGTGCTCGTTGGCGGCCATCGGGCGACCGTCCTCGTGGACGGCAGCCCACCGGGGGTCGTGGGATTCACGCCCGAGCAGCTCGCTGCGGCTCAGTTGCAGCAACTGCTCGGCCCGCAAGTTGGC
Source organism: uncultured Ideonella sp. (assembly GCA_964369025.1). GTDB lineage: Bacteria > Pseudomonadota > Gammaproteobacteria > Burkholderiales > Burkholderiaceae_C > Ideonella. Next base: position 11,438 of record CAYJEC010000014.1, read on the forward strand.
GTCAACGATCTTGCCCTGGGCGTCATGTACCACCATGCCGGCGGGCAGTGCCCGCAGCACGGCATCGAGGTACTCGCGCCGTTGCACCTGGGCGGTGATGTCGGTCTCGACGGCGACAAAGCCGGTGATTTCGCCACGTTCGTCGCGCAGCGGCTGGATGTCCAGATCCACCCAATAGCTGCGCCCGTGCTTGCCTCTGTTCAGTACCTCCACTCGGACCGGCTCGCCAGCCGTCAGGGCCTTCTGCAGCTTGGCACGGGTGGCCGGGTCGGTGCCATCGAACTGCAGCAACTGCCCGGGCTTGTGGCCCTGGGCCTCGGCCAGCGTGTAGCCGGTGACGCGGGTGAACGCGTCATTGGCCCAGGTGAGCCGGCCCTCGGCGTCGCTGATCACCACCGCGTTCTGTGTCCGGTCGGCCACCATGGCCAGACGGCTCAACTGCTGGGATTGGGCCACCAGGCTGGCGTGGTGGCGGGCCATGCGCCGCGCCAGCGGCTCGCCGAGGCCCCACAACACCAGCGACACCAGAAGCGCCAGCCCAGCCACCAGGGTGGCATGCGTGCGCTGGGTCTGGTGCTGGCGGTGTTCGGCCGCCACCTGCAACTCGGCGGTGGCCTGGTCCATGACCACCACGAAGCGCTCGGTTTCGCGACGGATCCTGTCGGCATAGGGATAGAGGGCGTACTCGCCACGGTCCTGGGCCATCTGGAAGGCCTCGATGGCGGCCCACAGGCGCTCCCGCTGGCTGGTCCAGTGATCGCTTTCGTCGCTGCGGCTGCCCCAGTCGCCACGCAAGGCTTGAAGGCGGCCGGCGTCGGCCATCATGCGGGCGAGGATCTCCTCGGTGGTGCTTTTCGCGTCGATCGTTTCGGCGGGGGCGATGGCCAGGTTGGCGAGGCGCTGTGCCAGGTGCGATTGACGGCCGGCCAGGGTCAGTGCCTCGGCGTCGCCGACGCTGGCCTGTGCCAGGCTCTCTGTGGCTGCAAAGAAGCCCCAGGCGGCCAGCATCAGCAGAGCGATGACCAGCGCCAGCAACCCACGCAGGCGGCTCGGGGCGCTGGCACTGGCCCGCAGTTCCGGCCCGACCGACCCCGAGGAATGCAGATGGCCCGGCCCGGCGGGTGCATGCCAGCCGAAGGCCCGACGCCAGGGAGGCGTCGGCGGGGAGATCGGAGGCGGCGGTTTGTCGGGCATGGTCTCGGCAGGCTCCCTCTGTGCAGGAGGAGCCTGCCGCTCATATCGGTCTCTTCGGGACAGGGCTTGAGTGCCGGATCAAAGGTGGCGGGCGAAGTGGCTGCCAATTGAAATTGGCAATCAATGTGATCCGAGTAATCAATCCACTAAATGCTGCGGCGCACCTAACATTTGAACTGTCCCGATCCACAACCCCTTCTCGAACGAGGAAAAATCATGTCCCTGATCAACACCACCGTCAAGCCGTTCAAAGCCACCGCCTACCACCATGGCAAGTTCGTCGACCTGACCGAAGCCAGCCTGAAGGGCCATTGGTCGGTGCTGTTCTTCTACCCTGCCGACTTCACCTTTGTCTGCCCGACGGAGCTCGGCGACCTGGCAGACCACTACGACACTTTCAAGGCGCTGGGGGTGGAGGTCTATGGCGTGTCGACCGACACCCACTTCACCCACAAGGCGTGGCACGACACCTCGGAGACCATCGCCAAGATCACCTACCCGCTGATCGGCGACCCCACCGGCACGCTCACCCGCAACTTCGAGGTGATGATCGAGGAAGAAGGTTTGGCGCTGCGCGGCACCTTCGTGATCAACCCGGAAGGCGAGATCAAGCTGATGGAAGTGCACGACAACGGCATCGGCCGCGACGCCAAGGAGCTGCTGCGCAAGGTTCAGGCTGCCCAGTACGTGGCGTCCCACCCCGGTGAAGTCTGCCCCGCCAAGTGGACGCCCGGCGCCGAGACCCTGGCCCCGTCGCTGGACCTGGTCGGCAAGATCTGACCTGAAGCGAGCACGCCATGTTGGACACCGCCCTGCAAACCCAGTTGAAGGCCTACCTCGAGAAGCTGCAAAGGCCGATCGAACTGGTCGCCTCGCTCGACGACAGCACGGCGTCGCAACAGATGCGCACCTTGCTGGGCCAGATCGCGGCCCTGTCGCCCCAGGTGACGCTGGTCGAGCGGGACGATGGCGAGCGGGCGCCTTCGTTCAGCATCGGCGAGCCGGGTCAGGCCGCGCGCATCCGTTTCGCCGGCCTGCCCATGGGCCACGAGTTCACCTCGCTGGTACTGGCGCTGCTGCAGACCGGCGGCCACCCGCCGAAGGTGGATGCTTCGGTGATCGAGCAGATCCAGGCGCTGGAGGGCGGCTGGCACTTCGAGACCTACATGTCCCTGAGCTGCCAGAACTGCCCCGAGGTGGTCCAGGCGCTGAACCTGTTGGCGGTGCTCAACCCGCGCATCACCCACACCACGATCGATGGCGCCCTGTTCCAGGACGAAGTGGCACAGCGCCAGATCATGGCTGTGCCCAGCGTGTTCCTGAACGGCCAGGTCTTCGGCCAGGGCCGCATGGGCGTGGAGCAGATCCTCGCCAGGCTCGACACCGGCAGCGCAGCGCGAGACGCAGCGCGCCTGGCCGACAAGGCCCCCTACGACATGCTCATCGTCGGCGGCGGCCCCGCCGGCGCGGCGGCGGCGGTGTACGCGGCCCGCAAGGGCATCCGCACCGGGGTGGTCGCCGAGCGCTTTGGCGGCCAGACGCTGGACACGATGGCGATCGAGAATTTCATCTCGGTCAAGGAGACTGAAGGCCCGAAGTTCGCCGCCGCGCTGGAGCAGCACGTGCGCGCCTACGAGGTCGACATCATGAACGCCCAACGCGCGGTGAAGCTGGTGCCGGGCGACATGCCCGAGGTGCACCTGGCCAACGGCGCGGTGCTCAAGGGCCGCACGGTGGTGCTGTCCACCGGGGCGCGCTGGCGCGAGGTCAATGTGCCCGGCGAGAAGCAGTACCGTAACCAGGGCGTGGCCTATTGCCCGCACTGCGACGGCCCGCTGTTCAAGGGCAAGCGGGTGGCGGTGATCGGCGGCGGCAACTCCGGCGTCGAGGCCGCCATCGACCTGGCCGGCCTGGTGTCCCATGTCACCTTGCTGGAGTTCGGCGACGCGTTGCGCGCTGACGCCGTGCTGGTGGCCAAGCTGAAGAGCCTGCCCAACGTGAGCATTCACACCCAGGCCCAGACCACCGAAATCACCGGCGACGGCAAGAAGGTCAACGGCCTGAGCTACACCGACCGGGCCACCGGCGCGGCGCACCATGTCGTGCTCGAAGGCGTCTTCGTGCAGATCGGCCTGGTGCCCAACACCGAGTGGCTGAAGGGCGTGGTCGAGCTGAGCAGGCACGGCGAGATCGTGATCGACGCGAGGGGCCAGACCAGCGTGCCGGGCGTGTTCGCTGCGGGCGACGCCACCACCGTGCCGTTCAAGCAGATCATCATCGCCGCCGGCGACGGCGCCAAAGCCGCGCTGGGTGCGTTCGACCACCTGATCCGCACGCCGGCGCCTCAGGCTGCCGCGGCCTACTGACCCACCGACTGCCGCACCCCGTACTTACCCCTCCCGCGTTCGTGGGACGCGCCCCCCCAATGCTCAGGATGTGCGGGGGTGCCGGGTGCCTTAAGAATGACAACACCTGCTACCGGTTCAGCCGAGCGGTGGGTGGAGCGGCAGGCCAAGGCCTGCGCCCGCAAGAATGCCTTTCAACGAGATCTCGGAGGTTCCATGTTGCGTTCCGTTCAATTCTGTCTGCTGGCCGCTGCCGCTGCCCTGTCGCTGGGCGCCCAAGCCAAGGGCGAGCCGCCCGGGCTCAAGGGCAACCAGGCCCAGGCGCAGCCACAGGCCATCAGCACCTCGCACAAGCTGCAGAAGACCTATTTCGACACCAACAACGAGAACGGCCTGGCGCTTGGCGCAGGTTCCTTCACGACGGTCGGCGCCCAGTTGAACTTGAACTGCGACAACGCCGCAGGCTGCACCATCGCCATCAACGGGAACGCCCAGCTGGCCGCTGGCGCCAGCGACAACAACGCCGCCCTGTGCCTGCTGATCGATGGCGTTTCGATCAGCTGCCCGTTCAACACCATCATCCGCGCAGGCAGTGGCTACCAGATCATGAACTACCAGACCTTCGCGTCGGTGGCCCTTGGCAACCACTCGGTTGACATGTCGGTGTACAGCGGCGCCGCCTCGGCTCTGTACCGCTGGAACAAGGAAGTCAAGCAGTACAAGCCCTGATCTCCTGGCTTCCTGAGCCCAATGCCGGGTCATGCCGGCGTCGGTGGCACACTCGCCACCGATGCCGCATGACCCGATTTTCTTTGGACGGCCTGGCCACGCGATGCTGATCCGCGCCCTGGCACCCGGCGACGCGCCGGCCTTTCAGGCGCTGCGGTTGCAGGGCCTTCGCGAGTGCCCCACCGCCTTCGCATCGAGTTGGGAGGAGGAGCAGTGCGAGCCGCTGGAGAAGGTGGCAGCCCGCCTGGCGTCCGGCATGCCGTTCGGCGTGTATGGCGCCATCGACGAGGCCGGGCGGCTGTTGGGCGTGGCCGGCCTCGCGCGTGAAGGCATGCGCAAGCTGGCGCACAAAGCGGTGCTGTGGGGCATGTACGTGGCGCCAACTGCGCGCCGGCATGGCGTGGCACGGCAACTCGTGGCGCATGTGCTCTGCCAGGCCGCCGCCGTCGTCGGCCTGAGTCAGGTCACGCTGTTCGTGCACAGCACCAACCATGCCGCATTGGCCTTGTACGAGTCACTGGGCTTCACCGCCTGGGGCACGGAGCCGGGCGCCGTGTGGGTGGAGGGCGAACCCCATGCCGAGACCTGGATGGTCTGCATGCTGCCGGGTCAGGCGCTGCCGCGCCCGCCGATGGCGGTGATGATCCCGAGCGCCGACCCCGCCGCCGCGCGTGCTTGGTACGCGCGCCTGTGGCCCGAGGCCCGCGCCGTGCACCTGGACGACCCGGTGCCTTTCGACGGCCTGATGCTGGGGCACGCGCTGCTGGAGTTCGTGCCCGCCGACGCCAAGCTGGCCACCGGCGCGGCCGGCACGGTTGTTTACTGGCCGGTGGCTGAATTCGATGCGGAGCGGGCGCACGCCGAATCCCTCGGCGCGCGCCTGTACCGCGGCCCGCTGGCCATCGAGAACGGCCGCCGAATGGCCCAGTTCATGGATCCGTTCGGCAACCTCTTCGGCCTGCGAGGGTAAGTCACGAGCCGTGCCCGGCAGGAGCGCGGCCAGCGCTCGGCCGCTCCGGAGCGGCCGCGCTACCCGCTCGGCGGGTGGTGACGGGAACGCCCGGCACCGGGTGCCCCACACAACGCGGCCAGCGCTCGGCCGCTCCGGAGCGGCCGCGCTACCCGCCCGGCGGGTGGTGGCGCGTACCCGCGCCACCGGGTGCCCCACTCACCAGATCCTGATGCGTTCCTCCGGCGACTTGAAC
>CAYJEC010000015.1:0-16526 GCA_964369025.1 uncultured Ideonella sp.
GGCGTGGCTGGCCGCCTGCCCGCCCTCTACCGTCAGGCAGGTGTTCAGCAGCAGCACGCCTCGGCCCGCCCAGTCGCCCAGGTGGCCATTGGCGGGCGGCGGCAGGCCGAGGTCGCGCTGAAGCTCCGCGAAGATGTTGCGCAGGCTGGGCGGTGGCTTCACGCCGGGTGGCACCGAGAACGCCAGGCCTTCGGCCTGCCCGGGCCCGTGGTACGGGTCCTGACCCAGTATGACCACACGAACGCTGGCCAGCGGCGTCAGGCTCAACGCCCGCAACGGATCAGCTGGGTAGATGGTGGCGCCCTCGGCCTGCCGCCGCGCGACATGCGCCAGGAGCCGCTGGCCGTCCACGCCCGCACGCCACGCGTCGACCACGGCCCGCCAGCTGGGCGCTGTCCGGTCCAACAGGGTAGCCAGCGGCTCCTGCAGCCGATTGCCGGCAGCCTCACCGAACAGATCCTCAGCCAAACAGCGCCTCAAGGGCCTGGCCAGGGTCGGCTGCGCGCATGAAGGCCTCGCCCACCAGGTAGGCGTGGACACCCGCGACACGCAGGCGGCGAACGTCTTCAGGGCCGAGGATGCCCGATTCGGTGACCAGCAGCCGATCGGCCGGCACCTCGGGCAGCAGGCGCAACGTGGTGTCCAGCGTGACCTCGAACGTGCGCAGATCCCGGTTGTTGATGCCCAGCAGCGGCGACTTCAGCCGCAACGCGCGGTCCAGTTCGGCCCCGTCGTGCACCTCGACCAACACGTCCATGCCCAGCGCCAGCGCGGTCGCTTCCAGGTCGGCCATCAGCCCATCGTCCAGGCAAGCGGCGATCAGCAGAATGCAGTCGGCACCGATCGCCCGGGCCTCGAACACCTGGTAGGCATCGACCATGAAATCCTTGCGCAGCACCGGCAGCGTGCAAGCGGCGCGGGCCTGCTGCAGGTAGGCCTCGGAGCCCTGGAAGAACCGCGCGTCGGTCAACACGCTGAGGCAGGCCGCACCATGCCGCTCGTAGCTGGCAGCAATCTCGGCCGGCACGAAGTTCTCGCGCAGCACCCCCTTGCTGGGGCTGGCCTTCTTGACCTCTGCGATCACCGCCGTGCGCCCGGCGGCGATCCTGGCGCGCAGCGCCGCCTCGAAGCCGCGCGCGTCGCGTCGCGCCTCGGCCTCTTCGCGCCAGCTTGTCAGGCTGCGGCGGGTGCGCCCAGCGGCCACCTCCTCGTGCTTGACCTCGACGATGCGCCGAAGGATGTCGGGTACGTCGGCCATGCTCAGCCCGCCGGCCGGAAGCGGTTGGTCACGCTGACGAACTGGCTCAGCTTGGCCAGCGCCGCTCCTGACGCCACGGCCTCGCGCGCCCGGCGCACACCGTCGGCGACCGAAGCGGCCACGTTGGCGCAGTACAGCGCCGCGCCTGCATTCAGCAGCACGATGTCGCGTACCGGGCCGTCCTCGTTGGCCAGCGCACGCTGGATGCACTGCACCGATTCCTGCTGGTTGGCCACCTTCAGCACCCGCGAGTCGTAGACCGGCAGCCCGAAATCGCTGGGGTGCACGACGTATTCGCGCACTTCGCCGTTGAGCAACTCCCCGACCATGGTCTCTCCCGACAGGGACACCTCGTCCATGCCGTTCATGCCGTAGACCACCATCACATGCTCGGAGCCCAGGCGCTGCAGAACGCGCACCTGGATGCCCACCAGATCCGGGTGGAACACGCCCATCAGCTGGTTCGGAGCGCCGGCCGGGTTGGTCAACGGGCCCAGCAGGTTGAAGATGGTCCGAACGCCCAGCTCTTTGCGCACGGGCGCGGCATGCTTCATCGACGCATGGTGGTTCGGCGCGAACATGAAACCGATACCGCATTCGTCCAGGCAGACCGCCACCTGTTCGGAGTTCAGGCCGATGTAGGCCCCCAGCGCCTCCAGCACATCGGCGCTCCCCGAGGTGGAGGACACGCTGCGCCCCCCGTGCTTGGCAATGCGCGCACCGCCCGCAGCGGCCACCAGCATCGCCGCGGTGGAGATGTTGAAGGTGTGGGCCGCGTCGCCGCCGGTGCCGCACAGGTCCACCAGGTTCGTCTTGTCGGCCACCAGCACTGGCGCCGCGAACTCGCGCATCACCTGCGCAGCGGCGGCGATCTCGCCGATGGTCTCTTTCTTGACCCGCAGACCGATGGACAGCGCGGCGATCATCACCGGCGACATCTCGCCACTCATGATGCGGCGCCACAGCGCCAGCATCTCGTCGTGGAAGATTTCGCGGTGTTCGATGACCCGGGTCAGCGCGTCGGTGTTGGTGATGGACATGGGCATCAGTGGGTGAAGAACTCGCGGACCGCCGCGATCGCGGTGTCGATGCCGGCAGCATCGACATCCAGGTGGGTGACGAAGCGCAGGCCGATCAGGCCGGTGGCCAGCACGCCGCGCTTCCTGAGGTGCTCCAGCAGGGCCGCACTGCGCCCGTCGCTCACCTGGGCAAACACGATGTTGGTCTGCGGCATCGCGACACCGAGCCCGCCGATTCCCTGCAGGCCTTCGGCTAGGCGTCGGGCCAGCGCATGGTCGTCGGCCAGGCGCTCGATGTGGTGGGTGAGCGCATGGTCCGCGGCGGCCGCCAGCAAGCCCGCCTGCCGCATGCCACCGCCTGCCATCTTGCGCACCCGGTGGGCCCGGGCGATGAATTCGCGCGAGCCGCACAGGGCCGAGCCGATCGGTGCGCCCAGGCCCTTGCTGAAGCAGACCGAGACACTGTCGAAATGCCGGGTGATCTCGCCCACCGACACGCCGCTTGCCACGGCGGCATTGAACAGGCGCGCGCCGTCCAGGTGTGTGGCCAGCCCGCGGCTGCGCGCCAGCTCGGTCGCCGCCTCGACGTACGGCAGAGGCAGCACGTTGCCGTTCCAGGTGTTCTCCAGGCAGAGAAGGCGGCTGCGGGCAAAGTGCGAGTCGTCGGGCTTGATGGCCGCCTCGATGTCGGCGAGCAGCAGCGTACCGTCGGGCTGGTTGGGCAGCGGCTGCGGCTGGATGCTGCCGAACACCGCGCCGCCGCCGCCCTCGTAGCGGTAGGTGTGGGCGAGGTTGCCGACGATGTACTCGTCACCCCGCCCGCAATGCGCCAACAGGCCACAGAGGTTGCTCTGCGTGCCGGTTGGCATGAACAAAGCCGCCTCGAAGCCCAGCAGGGCGGCAATGCGCTCCTGCAACACGTTGACACTCGGGTCGTCGCCGAACACGTCGTCGCCGACCTTGGCGCCCGCCATGGCCTCGCGCATGGAGGCGGTCGGGCGCGTGACGGTATCGCTGCGCAAGTCGATGATCGAATTGGTCATGGGCCCCGTTGGCTTGTCGTGCGTCAAGGTTGATGAGGTGGCGTGAACATACATTTTCGCAGGCCATGAACCACGCTGAACACACGCTGATCCAGGAGTGCGCCCGCGAGCCGATTCATTTGCTGGGCCGCACGCAGCGCTTCGGCGTCATGTTGGCTTTCGACAGCAGGCAGCGCATTGTCGCGGCGTCGGCCAATGCCCAGGCTTGGTGCGGCGAGCCAGCAGCGCGTCTGCTGGGCCAAGACGTTTTGCGCGTGCTGCCGAGGGCTTCCGTCGACGCTGCACGGGCACACGCCCGCATCGCTGCAGCTCGGGACGCGGCGCAGCACTTGTACGGCGTGGCCTGGCCAGGGCGCTCCGCGGCCGTGGATGTGTCGATCCACCAGTGCCGCGGCCTCGTCTTCGTCGAGGCGGAGCCAGCGACGATCGGCCCAGCCGACGCGGCTCTCACGATGGAGCGTTGCACACGCGAGTTGGCCACCGCCACCCGGATGGAAGACCTCGCCGAGTCGGCTGCCCGCGCGGTCGCGCAGTTGACCGGCTATGACCGGGTCATGGTCTATCGTTTCGCCGCAGACGACAGCGGAACCGTGATCGCCGAGCACCGAGCCGGCGACCAGATGGCCTCCTACCTGGGCTTGCGCTACCCGGCGAGCGACATCCCGCCGCAGGCTCGCGCGCTCTACCTGCGCAACCCGACCCGCGTGATCGCCGACGCCCACGACGACGGCCTGCCACTGGCCCAGATCGGCACCGATCCGCTGGATCTGTCGCTGGCCACGCTGCGCAGCGTCTCGCCCGTGCACCTGCAGTACCTGCGCAACATGGGCACGGCTGCCTCGATGTCGATATCGCTGGTCATGAACGGGCGCCTGTGGGGCCTGATCGCTTGCCACCACCGCACGCCGATGCTCCCGTCCCTGGCCTGCCGCAGCGCCGCTGAGTTGCTTGGGCGCTTGTACGGGATGGCCTTTGCACGTGCCGAGCGGCACCGGCTGGACCGAGACCTCAAGTCGCTGCTGCTGGCGCCGCCTGGCGTCGAGCCGCTGGTGGACGCGCGGGCCACGCCCGCACAGCGCGATGCTGCCTTTGCCACGATGGGCCGGTTGTTCGGCGCCACCGGGGTGATCACTCACATCGAAGGCGAGACCCGAACCTGGGGCCAGACCCTGGCACCGACCTCGATAGACGAGACACTGGCCGCCCTCGCGCAGAGCGCACACCGGGAGGTCCTGCCGGTCGAGTCGCTGCAGTCTTTGGCGCCGGCACTGGCACGCCTGGCGCCTGATGTGGCCGGCCTGCTGGCCTTGCCGCTGTCGCGCCAGGGCCGAGACTGGGTTCTGCTGTTGCGCGACGAGGTGGAGCGCCATGTCACCTGGGCGGGTGACCCGCACAAACCGGTTCAGCGCCTGGGCGGCCGCCTGACGCCGCGCGGCAGCTTCACCGCCTGGCGCACCTCCGTTCGCGGCCACTGCGAGCCGTGGACCCTGGCCGAGGTGGAACTGGCCGAGGCGCTGCGCACGCGGTTGCTCGATGTGCTGGTGACCCGCCGAGAGCAACGCGAGCTCGAACTCACCCGCCGCTCGGAACATCAGCAAGCGTTGCTGGTGCGCGAGCTGAACCACCGTGTGCGCAACATGCTGGGCCTGATCAAGGGCCTGGTGCACCAGACGGCGCGCGGCGCCACGACCATCGAAGACCTCACGGAGCGGCTGCACGACCGGGTGCATGCGTTGTCGCGCGCCTACACGCAGATCGAGAAGTCGCGCTGGCAGCCCACACCGCTGGCCATGCTGGTCAGCGAGGAAACGCGCGCCTTCTGCGAGCCGGGACAGGTGGAGATCGGCGGCGATGCCGTCTGCCTGGAGCCGAATGCCTACCTCTCGTTCGCGCTCGTCATCCACGAGCTGGCAACCAACGCACGCAAGTACGGCGCCTTGTCCGTGCCGCAGGGTCGGCTGCAAGTGAACTGGGCGCTGATGTCGGAAGGCCCGCTGCAGATCGATTGGGTCGAAAGCGGCGGCCCGGCGGTAGCGCCACCCACGCACCGCGGCTTCGGCACCCGCGTGATCGGCCAAGCGTTGTCGCATCACCTGCGCGGAAAGGCCACCCTGCACTTCCTGCCCACGGGCCTCCAGGCACGCCTGATCGCGCCGCGCGGCTTCATGGCGGGCCCGCCCGCCGCTGCGCAGCAGCCACACTCGGCCGGCCCCCCACCACGGCTCGCACCGGGCGCCGTGCCGCGCTCGGTTCTGGTGGTCGAGGACGACCTGGTCATCGCGATGTTGGCCGAGGCGCTGCTGCAGCAACTGGGCTGCAACGACATCGTGATCGCCGGCACGCCGGAAGACGCGCTCGACATACTCGACCGGCGCCTCGTGGATGTCGCGCTGCTCGATGTGAATCTGGGCGAACACACCAGCGCAGGTGTCGCCCAGCGGCTGGCGGCGCTGGGTGTGCCGGCGGTGGTCGCCACCGGCTACTCTGAAACCGAACAGCTGCCCGACTCGTTGCGCGGGCTGCCGCACATCTGCAAGCCCTACGACCGGGCAGACCTCGAACGCGCGCTGGCCGCGGCCATGGCCTGAATCACCGGCGCAGGAAGTTGCGCAGCATCGCATGGCCATGCTCCGACAAGATCGACTCGGGGTGGAACTGCACGCCCTCCAGCGGCGTGGCGGTGCCGGCCAGCTCGCGGTGCCGCACGCCCATGATCTCGCCATCCTCTGAGGTGGCGGTGACATCCAGCACCGGCGGCAGCGACTCGCGTTCGATGGCCAGAGAGTGATAGCGGATCACCGTGAAGTGCTGCGGCAGATCCCGGTAGACGCCACGGCCATCCGTTTCGATGCGGCTGGTCTTGCCGTGCATCTGGGTCTGCGCGCGCACCACCCTGCCGCCCAGCGCGGCGCCGATGCTCTGGTGGCCCAGGCAGACCCCCAGGATCGGCAGCTTGCCAGTGAAGTGCTGCACCGCCGCCACGCAGATGCCGGCCTCGGCCGGCGAGCAGGGCCCGGGCGACAGCACCAAGTGGTCCGGTGCCAGGCCTGCAATGCCTTCCAAGGTGATCTCGTCGTTGCGCACCACCTTGACCTCTTCGCCCAGCTCGCCGAAATACTGCACCAAGTTGAAGGTGAAGGAGTCGTAGTTGTCGATCATGAGCAGCATGTCAGAAGCCCTCCTCGACCAGTTCGGCCGCGCGGATCACGGCGCGCGCCTTGGCCTCGGTCTCCCTCCACTCCGCCTCGGGCACCGAATCGGCCACCACGCCGGCACCCGCCTGCACATACAAGGTGTTGCCCTTGACGATGCCGGTGCGGATCGCGATCGCGACATCCATGTCGCCGGCGAAGCTCAGATAGCCGCAGGCACCGCCGTAGATGCCGCGCTCGGTGAGCTCCAACTCGTCGATGATCTCCATGGCCCGTATCTTCGGCGCGCCGCTCAGCGTGCCCGCCGGGAAGCTGGCGCGCAGCACGTCCAGGCTGGTCAGGCCAGGTTTCAGCAGGCCCTCCACGTTGCTCACGATGTGCATCACATGCGAGTAGCGCTCGATGCCGAAGGCCTCGGTGACCTTGACCGTGCCGGTCTGGGCGATGCGGCCGATGTCGTTGCGGGCCAGGTCGATCAGCATCACGTGCTCGGCGCGCTCCTTGGGGTCGGCCAGCAGATCCACCTCGTGCTGCCGGTCGGTCTCGGGCGTGGCGCCGCGCGGCCGGGTGCCGGCGATCGGGCGGATGGTCACCACCTCGCCGGTCTTCCCATCGATCTGGCGGGTCTCCTGCCGAACCAGGATCTCGGGCGAGGCGCCCACGATCTGGAAATCCCCCATGTCGTAGTAGTACATGTAGGGCGACGGGTTCAGTGAACGCAGCGCCCGGTACAGGCTCAGCGGGCTCTCGGTGTAGCGCTTCTTGAGGCGCTGGCCGATGACGACCTGCATGCAGTCGCCGGCGGCGATGTACTCCTTGGCTCGGCGCACCGCTCGCTCGAATTCAGCCTGCGAGAACTCGCGCTCCACCGCGTGGCTGGCGCCGCGCTTGACCACCGGCGCGGTGACGCTGTAACGCAGCTTGTCGGTCAGCTCGGCGATGCGCTTCTTGCCCTGGAAGTAGGCCTCGGGCCGGCCGGGGTCGGCCCAGACGATCAGGTACAGGCGGCCCGACAGGTTGTCGATGACCGCCAGCTCCTCAGTCTGCAACAGCATGATGTCCGGCGTGCCGATGCCGCCCGGTTTGCTCACACCTGCCAACTTGGGCTCGATGAAGCGCACCGTGTCGTAGCCAAAATAGCCGGCCAGGCCGCCGCAGAATCGCGGCAGGCCAGGCGGCAGCGCCGGGCGGAAGCGCTTCTGGAAGGCTGCCACGAAATCCAGCGGGTTGCCCTCCCAGGTCTCGACGACCTCGCCATCGGTCAACACCTCGCACAGCGTGCCGGTGGCGCGCAGCCAGGTGCGGGCCGGCAAGCCGATGAAGGAGTAGCGGCCGAAGCGTTCGCCACCCACCACGGATTCCAGCAGGAAGCCCTGCTTCTGCCCGCCGACCAACTTCAGGTACAGCGACAGCGGGGTTTCGAGGTCGGCAAAGGCCTCGGCAATGAGGGGAACGCGGTTGTAGCCTTCGGCGGCAAGGCTCTTGAATTCAAGTTCGGTGATCACGGCTCAGGTCCTGCAGGGCCGAGGCCCGCCTCCGAGGTGTGGAGTTCGCGGGACGTCTCAGGCCGGGTCGGGCGGGCGGCGAGCCGGGTAGAGACCCCGGGCAGCCGCAGCGGGCGGATTCAAGCGGGCCAGCGGCGCCAGGGCCAGGCTCCCCGGTCGTTCGACGACGCCAGGCCAGTGCGCGAGGATGAGCGCGAGATGAACATGATGAGCAAAGTGTAGCAGCGCACTGGGAAATTTCGGGTTCCGACGCATGGACAGCACTTCGGGCCTGAGCCAAACTGGAAAATTGCGTCGCCTCGGTGCGTGCACGAATTGAATGGTTGAAAGGGGCTGCCCCATGGGGTGTCGTCTGGGTTCGAGCCTGTTGCTCGGCGTGTTGTTTTCGGGTGTGTTCATGGCGCCGGCCCGCGCCGAGACGGTGGATCTGGCGGGCGCCAAGTTCGAGACCGTCGAGCAGGTGGGCGGCGCCAAGCTGCCGCTCAACGGCGCTGGCATCCGCTACAAGGCGATCTTCAAGGTCTACGCTGCGGGCCTGTACCTGCCGGCCAAGACCACCACGCCAGAGGCCGTGTACGCCGCCACCGGCGCGCCGCGGCGCATCCACATCGTGATGCTGCGCGACATCGATGGCAACGAACTCGGCAAGTTGTTCACCCAGGGCATGGAGAAGAACTCGCCACGCGAGATCTTCGCCAAATCAATCAACGGCACCATCAAGATGGCCGACCTGTTCTCCAAACGCAAGAAGCTCGCGTCTGGCGAATCGTTTTCTGTCGACTGGATCCCCAACACCGGCACCGTCATCATGGTCAACGGCAAGCCGGAGATGGAGCCGATCAAGGAGCCCGAGTTCTTCACCGCCCTGATGAGCATCTGGCTGGGCCCCGCGCCGGCCGATTCCCAGTTGAAGGATGCCTTGCTCGCCAAGCCGCGCAGCGGGCGCTTCGCCAACGAGCAGTGAACGATTCTTGCTGCGGCAGGCTTCCATGGTCCGCCCGTGTTTCGCCATGAAGTTGTGACACCCTTGCAGATCGCCTGAAGAATTTCCGGGCCCGCGCGTGATCCGTGCCGACCCGTTTCGCTGTCTCCGGCCTGCCCGATCACCCCCGGGAGCCGGCCTCCCCTGAAGACGCCGATGAAACACCCCGTTCGACGATTCACTGCCTTGTGCGCCCTGGGTGGGCTTGCCCTTCCCGGCGGCGTGGCACTGGCCCAGACGCCACCACCCGCTGCCGCCTCGGGGGCGGCCGAGAGCGCTGTCAGCGATCGCGCCAAGAGGGATGCCGCCGGGCCGCTGTACTGGATCCGCCTCAACGCTCAGAAGGCCGATGCCGTGGCCAAGCCGGCGCCGCGGATCGTGGAGACCCGGCCCACAGCGCCGGCAGCCGCTGCCGCCGTGCCGCGGTCGACACCGCCTGCGGCGGCCCCCACGCCTGCGGTGGCCACCGCGGCCGGTACGGCCGAGCCCAGCCTGGGCACGCTGGCGGCGCCCGGGCCGGTGTCTGTGGCCGGCGGGGGCAGCGACAGCCCGGCAGCGGATCAGTTGCCGCTCCTGCCGCCGGCCGTCGCACCAGCCGTCGGCGAGGTCGCGGTCAGCCTGGCGGCACCCGCCGCCGCGTCACGAAGCACCGACACGGCCCGCCCGGCCGCGCCTGCGCCGGCCCCTGCCGTGGTCGACGACGCGCCGCTGGCGCTGGTCAGCGGTGGCGAGCCGGAGTTCCCCGCCATCGTGGTGCGGAAGCTGCGCAAGGGCACGGTCCAGGTGCGCTTTGAAGTCCAGTTGGACGGCCGCGTGGCCAACGCCAACGTGGTGCAGACGACCAGCCGCAGCCTGAACGACGCTGCACTCGAGGCTGTCCGCAGCTGGCGCTTCCAGCCGGTTCGCGCCCCGCGCAGCGCGGTCGTGGACCTCGGCTTCGACCTCGACGGCTAGGTATTGATACACCCGGCGCCGGGGTACCGACGCCACCCTCCGTGAGGGCGCGCTAGAGCAGGTCGAGGCGATCAATCACCCGATCAGCTCCGGCATGGGCGGCCGGCTCGCCGTGGTTGTAGCCATAGCTCACCAGCACCACCGGGCAACCGGCGGCGCGCGCCGCCTGCACATCATTGCGCGAATCGCCCACCATCAAGGTGCGCGCGGGCATGCTGCCCAGCGCCTCGCAGGCCCGAAGCAACGGCATTGGATCGGGCTTCTTGCGCTCGAAGGAATCGCCACCGAAGCAGTGCGCGAAGAAGCCCGCGAGCCCCTTGGCGGCCAGTAACTGAACCGCGAAAGCACGGGGCTTGTTGGTCAGGCAGGCCAACCTCAGCCCGTGTGCCTGCAAGCGGTTCAACCCTTCGATCACCCCGGGATAGACCGCGGAGGCCTGGCCGTTGATCGCCTGGTAGTGCTGCTGATAGAGCGCCCAGGCGGTGTCGTACTGGGCCGGCGTGCCGCCCGCCTCGGCCAGGGTGCTGCGGATCAGGTGCTCCG
This sequence comes from uncultured Ideonella sp., assembly GCA_964369025.1. GTDB lineage: Bacteria > Pseudomonadota > Gammaproteobacteria > Burkholderiales > Burkholderiaceae_C > Ideonella. The sequence continues at coordinate 10,457 of CAYJEC010000015.1, forward strand.
AGCCCTGGCCCACGGTGCGCTCGATGAACGCCCGGCCGACCGGCGCCAAGCCCAGATCGGCCAGCGTGCGCGCGAGCGCCACCTCGAAATCACCGATCGTGTCGACCAGTGTGCCGTCGAGATCCACCAGGGCCGCGTCGTACCCCAGAAGGCTCATCGCGCCAGCTCGGCCCGCATCGCGTCGATCACCGGCTTGTAGTCCTTCTGGCCGAAGATCGCGCTGCCCGCCACGAAGGTGTCGGCGCCGGCGTCGGCCACGCGGCGGATGTTGTCGACCTTGATGCCGCCGTCCACCTCCAGCCGGATGTCGCGGCCGGTCTGCTCGATCAGCCTGCGCACCTTCTCGGTCTTGCGCAACGCGCTGTCGATGAAGCTCTGGCCACCGAAGCCCGGGTTCACGCTCATGATCAACACCAGGTCCAGTTTGTCGATCACCCACTCCAGCACATCCAGCGGCTCGGCGGGGTTGAACACCAGGCCAGCCTGGCAACCCTCGGCCTTGATCAGCTGCAGCGTGCGGTCCACGTGCGCGCTGGCGTCCGGGTGGAAACTCACCAGATCGGCGCCGGCCTTGCAGAAGGCCTGCGCCAGCGCGTCGACCGGCTGCACCATCAGGTGCACGTCGATCGGCGCCTTGGTGCCGTCGGGCTTCACCGCATGCGGCTTCAGCGCCTGGCAGACCATCGGGCCGAAGGTCAGGTTCGGCACATAGTGGTTGTCCATCACGTCGAAGTGGATCCAGTCGGCACCGGCGGCCAGCACATTGCGCACCTCGTCGCCGAGCCGGGCAAAGTCGGCGGAAAGGATGCTGGGGGCGATGCGATAGGTCGTGGGCATGACAGGGTGTGACCGTTTCATTCCGAAAGAAGGGTCATTCTAGGAGCCCAGGTTCCTAGAATGGCCCTCATGAGCGCCCCCCAATTCACCGTCTCGGTGGTGACCCAGTACCTGCCGGAGCAATCCTCGGCGGCCGACAACGTGTATGGCTTCGCCTACACCATCACCATCCGCAACACCGGCCCGGTCACCGGCCAGCTGGTGGCACGGCACTGGGTGATCACCGACAGCGCCGGCCACACCGAGGAGGTGCGCGGCCTGGCGGTCGTCGGCCACCAGCCGGTGCTCAAACCCGGCGAACAGTTCGAGTACACCAGCTGGACACGCTTGGCCACACCGCGCGGGCAGATGCACGGCACCTTCTTCTGCATCAGCGACGACGCCCGCTGGTTCGACACCCCCGTGCCGGCCTTCGAGCTGTCGCAGTCGCACGCCCTGCATTGATGGCGAGCAGCGCCCGCTGGGACCTGACCGCGTTGCTCAACGCGGCCGACGCCGGCGCGCCTGCCACCGAGCAGAACCTCTGGCTGGTGCGGCTGCTGCAGTGGCTGCGCATGCCCGGGCCGGCCACAGACGGCACCGCCCCGGACCGCCCAGACACCCCCGCCACGCCCTGGCCGGTGCGCCGCCTGCGCCTGCTGCTGGATGTGGTGGGCCGCCATCCCGAGCACGGCGCACGCGTGGCCGCGATGTTGCAGGCCATCTTCGGGCGCCTGGACGCCACCGGCCTGCTGGCCGATTTCGGCTTCGCGCCGCGCCAGGGTTTCGTCAGCGAGCTCGCCGAGCGCCTGCGCCTGGCCTGCCTGCCCGGCACACCGCAGACGGCCGACCTTGGCCAGCTCTTCCACCTGCTGTTCACCGAGGCCGAGGACACCGACTGGATCGCCGTGCTGGACAACCACACCGTGGGCCGCGTCCTGGCCCTGTGCGTGGCCGATCCGGCCGCCCAGCCCTGGCAGGCGGCCATGGTCGAATCCATCCAGCTGCTGGCCAGCCAGATCCGCGCGGCCGGCCTCGCCGGCCCGATGCGCCAGCGCATGGACCCCGCTCTCCTGGCCGACCGGCCGTTCCACCAGGTGGTGGTGGCCGCCGAGGCGCTGCGCGCCGGCCACCTGGATGGCGACGCCGCCGCCACCCGCCTGCAACAGGCAGCCTACCTGCGTGCGGTGCTGGAGGCCTGCCGACGGGCCGGGGCCAGCGTGCGCGGCCACCTGGACGAACACGGCATCTCGGTCGACCTGGTGTTCCAGATCGACCAGCTGCGCGAGCGGGTCGAGCGCATCGAATCCCTGCTCGCCGGCCTGCTGGCCCCCGAGCCCGCGCCTGAGCTGCGGCAACTGCTCGTCGGCCTGGTGCGCAGCGCTGCCGAGCGGCGCTCGCTGACCGCCCTGTTCCGCCGCCACTACGCGCTGCTGGCGCGCAAGGTCACCGAGCGCAGTGCCGAGACCGGCGAGCACTACATCACCCGCAGCCGCGCCGAGTACCGCGCCATGCTGGCCCAGGCGGCCGGCGGCGGCGCGGTGATCGGGGCCACGACGCTGGTCAAGTTCGGGCTGGCAGCGATCGCGATGTCGGCCTTCTGGGCGGGCTTCGCGGCGGGGGTTAACTACGCGGCGAGCTTCGTGCTGGTGTACCTGCTGCACTGGACGGTGGCCACCAAGCAGCCGGCCATGACCGCCCCGGCGATGGCCGCCAAGCTGGAGGGCATCTCGGGCGTCGACGAAGCGGCCGAGGGCTTCGTCGACGAAGTCACCCACCTGCTGCGCTCGCAGGTGGCCGGCATCGTGGGCAACCTGGCGCTGGTGATCCCGGTGGTGCTGGCGGCCCAGGGCCTGGGCTGGTGGCTCGCCGGCGCGCCCCCTGTGGGCGAGAAAGATGCGCACTACGTGCTGCACTCGCTGACCCTGCTGGGGCCGACTGCGTTCTACGCCGCCTTCACCGGCGTGCTGCTGTTTGCCTCCAGCCTGATCGCCGGCTGGGTGGAGAACTGGTTCGTCTTCCACCGCCTGGAGAGCGCGATCGCCTGGAACCCGCGCTTCATCGCGGTGCTGGGTGCGCCGCGCGCACGGCGCTGGGCCAACTGGTGGCGAGATCACGTGTCCGGGATGGCGGCCAATGTCTCGCTGGGCTTCCTGCTGGGCGTGGTGCCGGCGCTGTGCGCCTTCGTCGGCCTGCCGCTGGATGTTCGCCACGTCACGCTGTCGATGGGCCAATTGGCCGCCGCGCTCGGCGCACTCGGGCCGGGCCTGCTGAGCAGCCCCGAATTTTGGTGGTGCATGGCGGCCATCCCGGTGATCGGTGCGCTCAACCTGGGCGTCAGTTTCACGCTGGCCTTCCGCGTGGCGCTGGCTTCTCGCGGCCTGAAGCTGCGCGACCGCGACCGGCTCTATGCGGCGATCCGCCAGCGCATCCGCCGGGCGCCGATGAGCTTCGTGCTGCCGCCGGCGGACGAGCCGCCGCTCCCCCCGGGCTAACGCTCGTCGTCGCGCTCAGGCGGTTCGCCGCCGCGCCGCCCGGAGAACATCGTCCACCAGACAATGAACACCAGCAGGCCTCCAGCGCCTATCGCTTCCAAAATCACCAACCACATGTCGCATCCATCCCGGCGCCACGGCGCCCAGGCCGCATTCTCGCGCGTGGGCGTGCTGGCGCTCGCCGCCGCCCTGGGCTCCTGCAGCTGGCTGCCACGGCAGGCCCCCGTGCCGGTGGAAGACCGCAGCGCCGCCACCGCCCCCGCCTCACTGCCTGCCGCCAGCGCGCCGCTGCCCGCGCCGCCCGGGACGCTGGAGCGCCCGCGCGCACGCTGGGTGCCGGCCAGCTTTGCCGAGTTGCCGGGCTGGCAGCAAGACCGCGCCTCCGAGCTCTGGCCCGCGCTGCGCCTGGGTTGCAGCACACCGGCCGACGGCTGGGGCGCCGTCTGCGCTCAATCGCGCCAGTACTACCCCGAGAACGACGCCCAGGCCCGGCAGTGGTTGGAGCAGCGGCTCAAGGTCTACCGCGTCGAATCGCCCGAGGGCGACCCCGCCGGCCTGATCACCGGCTACTACGAGCCCCTGATCGCCGCCAGCCGCCAGCCCACCGCCACGCGCCGCATCCCGCTGCACGGCGTGCCGGCGGATCTGGCCCAGCGCAAGCCCTACTGGACGCGCCAGCAGATCGACACCCTGCCCGCCGCCCAGGCCGCGTTGAAGGGCCGCGAGATCGCCTATGTAGAAGATCCGCTGGATGCGCTGGTGCTGCAGATCCAGGGCTCGGGCCGGCTGCGCATCCAGGAGGCCGACGGCAGCGAGCGCCTGGTGCGCCTGGCCTTCGCCGGCCACAACGAACAGCCGTACAAGTCGGTCGGCCGGTGGCTGATCGACCAGGGCGAGGTCAAGCCCGGTGAGGCCAGCTGGCCCGGCATCAAGGACTGGGCACGCCGCAACCCCAAGCGCGTGGCCGAGGCGATCTGGCAGAACCCCCGCACCGTGTTCTTCCGCGAAGAACCGCTGCCCGACCCGGCCCTGGGCCCGCGCGGCGCGCAGGGTGTGCCGCTGACCCCCGGCCGCTCGATCGCTGTCGACCCGCAGAGCATCCCCTACGGCACGCCCGTGTGGCTGGACACCACCGAGCCGCTCTCAAGCCGGCCGCTGCAGCGCCTGGTGATGGCCCAGGACACCGGTGGCGCCATTGTCGGCGCGGTGCGGGCCGACTACTTCTGGGGCTGGGGCGACGAGGCCGAGGCGCAGGCCGGGCGCATGAAACAGGCGCTGCGCGCGTGGGTACTGGCGCCAAAGTAGGCGTGCCACTGACACCCAAGCCTAGTGCTGCCGCCACAACCTCACGCCCCTGCTCCTCATCAGGCAGGGCTTTGACCGCAACGTTTGACGTAAGGCGTGTCCTGCAGTAAGCCGCCGGGCGCCTTGTCGGAGAAGCTATGCGTCTGGTGGCAAAACACTGAGGCTGTTCCGGTCACAGTATGACCTGACAGCGTCAGCAGCACTCTGACCTTCCAGGAGAACACATCGGGTGTCGGCCACTGAAGAATGTTGGGAATAGTGGACCAGTACTCGGCCCGCCTGCCCATCCGACAAGTTGGCCAAACGGCAAACCTCTATGCGCGTTCCATCAGTGAGTGCGAAGACTTCATTGGGCATATTGGTAACCGTGTTAGAACGCCGGCTTAGATTTGTTGACACACGAGTAGTGCCACATCCAAAGCTGCGGAAAGGCCTTGCCGTTGCGCTTTCGCCAGCTATCGATGGATTCCTGTGGGAAGACCACTGAGTACGTTGCTTGACCATTCACACGGTTCAATTCGAGCTCCTCGTAGGCACTGCCTGGGGCGGGAAGCCGGGCGGCGCGAATCGTTCCTTCATCTGCCTTGTCGATCTCAAGAACAAGACCCCGCTCTGGAGTTTTTATACTTCGATTCTGGAGATCCACAATCCAAGTGGATGGCGGTGTCGAAATGGCGTGCGGGACGTCAGCATCCCATACGGCCTCAAGTACTTGTGCGTTGCTCTTTGGGGGTGTTTTGAACAGACTTACAAGTTTGACTCCAGGTCCAGACGTGTGCTTGCATTCGAGGAAGATCGATTGCGCGGAGCACGCAGCTTGGACCGCTCCCAGCGCCGCGAACGTGAGGGTTTTCGCTGTATTGGTCATTGAGGTTGATGGATGCAAACAGTTGATACTCAAGGCGCCAGCGTCTGTCGGGAGGGGTGCGTTTGCAACGCAATGCCGGGCGCCATTCTGCAGCGTGGCAGTGCCACGCGCACTGCAATACTAACGCGTAGAAATGCGGACGAACTTGCTCTGCAGCGGAGCAAACGAAGCGCAAGACTACGCGTCTCCTGCGCGCTCTGTGACATACCACCCAATACTCTGGCTAGTTGGCAAAGTGTTTCGCAGCGGCGCATCCTTCTTGCGCCGCGCCGGTCGCCCGCTTGTTCGTGAGCGCACTGCCACTTCATGCCCATCCACGATTGGCGGGGCGTGCCGGGACGAGACCACTCCCTCCCTGCCCGGCGGCAACTGGTGTCACACGTGCTGGACCGGCTAGCTAGCGCCCGACGCGCAACTCCAGCCGCTCGCCGGTGCCATCGGCCGCCGTCCAGCGGCCGATCTCGACCCAGTGGTCCCAAGGCAGGCTGACCTGGCCTTCCAGCAGCACCTGCTGCTGCGAGGCCGGCGCCGGCGGGTCGGGCCGGGCGGCGTCGATCCGGTAGGCCAGGCGCACCGAGGCGTTGCC
>CAYJEC010000016.1:0-16516 GCA_964369025.1 uncultured Ideonella sp.
GAACTCGAAAGGTTCAGCCAAGGCTCTTAGGGCCCGTTAACGCCATGGGAGGGTTCACGCTCGTGCCTGGCAGGGTGATCCCTCGCATGGCGTTAACAGGCCCTAGCGCAGCACGCCGCGCAGCGACGGGCCCCGCGCAAAGTCGAGCACGCGCCGGACCATCGGGTGCTGGGTGTCGAACCCCGCCTCGACCTCGGCCAGCACCTGCTCGAAAGGCCGCGCGCTGCCCTGGAAGGCGGCCATCAGCCTGCGCGCGATCTGGATGTCATCCCGCGAAAAGCCGTGGCGCTTCAGCCCGATCAGGTTGGCGCCGCGCAGGCGGGTGACCCCCTCGGTTCCATAGGCGATCGAGTAAGGCAGCACATCCTGGGTGATTGCCGTGTGCCCGGAGATGAAGGCGTAGGCGCCCACATGCACCCCCTGCTGCATACCGACCATGCCGGAGATGATGGCGTGGTCGTCGATGGTGCACAAGCCCGTGATGCCGCTGTAGCTGGTGATGCGGCAATGGTCGCCCACCACCACGTCGTGCGCCAGGTGCACATAGGCCATCACCATGTTGTCGCTGCCCAACACCGTCTGGCCACAGCGGCGCGTGGTTCCCCGGTGGATGGTGACGAACTCGAACACCTGGTTGCGGTCGCCGATGATCACCTCGGTCGGCTCCTGCCGGTAGCGCGGGTCGTGGGGCTCGCCACCGATGACGGCATGGGCGCCGAACAGGTTGTCCGCTCCGATCGTGACCCGGCCCAGCACCGTGACGCCACTGACCAGCCGGGTGCGCGGGCCGATGCTCACCTCGCCGTCGACGACGCACCAGGGCCCGATCTGCGCGCTGGGGTCGATCCGGGCCTGGGGGCTGATGACCGCGGTGGGATGGATCATCGGCGGCGTGTCAGCGGATCCAGAATTGCAGCGCGCAGCGCACGGCCAGATCGTCGTATGGCCGGGTCAACAGCAGCGAGGCGGCAACGACCTCGCGGCGCTCGGTGAGCACACTGCAGCTCAGGTCCAGCGAACGGCTCGGGCTGTAGCGTGCGCCAAGGTTGAGGCCCAGTGTGCGGTCCTCGGCCGTCAAGGCATTGCCCCCGACCACGCCACTCAGGCGGCGCTTGGACCATTGCACACCGGCATCGACTGTGAACTTGGCACTGACCTCCCAGACCGCTGACCACTGGGCCGCGTCGCGCAACTGCGAGCCGGCCGCCACCGCCGCCGGGTCAGCGCTCAGGCCGCTGCTGCCAGCGGTGTCGCGCAGCACCCGTGTGTTGAACTTCAACTTGGCTGATGGTGCCCAGTTCCAGGCCAGCGAGCCTGTCCAGAACTGGCGGTCCGCGGACAGGTCGTGGTTCTCGTTGGAGCGCGCCACGCTCAGGTCGAAGCGGCTGGCTCCGCTGGCCTGCCACTGGGCACCGAGTTCGACATCGTCCCGGCCCAGGTCGTCGCCGATCTGCGCGCCGACATCCGGGCGGGCGATCTCGGTGTGCCGGGCCAGCAGCGAGAACATCAGGTCGGGGCCGGGCCGGTAGCTGCCGCCGGCATCGGCACTCCACTGGGACAGTTCGTTGGCGGCGAACGCGGCCGCTGAATAGTCGCGCCGCAGTGTGTTCATGCCAACGGCGAGCCCCCAATCTCCCATGCCGCCCCATCGCGCGCGCGCGAAGGCCGATTGCGTGGCTTCGGCGTTCAGCCCGTCGAAGGGCTGCACGCTGTCGAAGCCGTACCGGTATTGCTGCCGGGTCGACTGCACGCCCAGGCCCCCGGAGAGGTTGCCGGCGGTTTCCCAATCGAGCTGCAGTTGCAGGTCGTGGCCGGCATTGTTGAGTTGATCGTTGGTCCGATATCGGCTGAGGTTGAGGCTGGCGTTGCCACGCAGGCGTTGCCGGCCCAAGGGCTGATCGAGCGCCAGGTTGAGCGCCGTCAGAGAAAGCCAGTCGGGTTGCTCGGCCCCGTCGACCGCGCGGAACAGGTTCGAGTCGTGGGTCACCGTTTCCGACACGCCGAACGCGAAGGGCGTCGACGTGGCCGTCTGCTGGGCCTGGGCCAGGCCGCCCACGGCGAGCAGTGCGCAGAGGGGAAGGTCGCGTAGGGACCGCATGCCATTCATGGAGCGCCTCGTTGAGGTGTGGACCGCCGGTTGGCCGTTGGAGTTCAATACGCCTTGCGGTCGAAAAACATCAGCTTGGCCGTGCGGGCGATGATGAGCAAGTCCAGCCCCAACGACCAGTTTCGCAGGTATTCCAGATCGTACTCGACGCGGCGCGCCATCTTGTCCACCGTGTCGGTCTCGCCACGCAGTCCATTGACCTGGGCCCAGCCGGTGATGCCCGGCTTGACCTTGTGGCGTGCCATGTAGGCCTTGACGATCTTGCGGTATTGCTCGTTGTGGGCCACGGCGTGGGGGCGCGGGCCGACGATGCTCATGCTCCCCTGCAACACGTTCACGAACTGCGGCAGTTCATCCAGCGAGGTCCTGCGGATGAAGGCGCCGAACCCGGTGATGCGGGGGTCGTCACGCGTGGCCTGCTGGACCGTGGTGCCGTTGTCCAGCGTGATCATCGAGCGGAACTTGAAGACCTCGATGATTTCGCCGTCGAGCCCGGTCCGGCGCTGGCGAAAAATCACCGGGCCGGGGGAACTGAGCTTCACGCCCAGCGCCACAGCCGCCAGCACGGGCGAGATCAGCAGCAAGATCAGCAGCGACAACGCGACATCGCTGGACCGCTTCAGCAGGCCGTTGATGCCTGTGAATGGCGTGACATGGAGACCGACGACCGGCACGCCACCCATGTCTTCCAGCCGGCCCTGGATGATGCTGACGCCGAACACATCCGGTACGAAGTGCACGGAGGCCGTCGTGTTCTGCAGGCTCTCCATGAGTTGCAGGATTCGCGGCTGCGAGGTCAGCGGCAAGGTGATGAAGACATCCTTCACCGCATGCCGTTCGATGAACTCGTGCAGGTCGTTCAGCGAGCCGATCAAGGCGTCGCCGCCGGGAAGATCCAGGCGCAGCGCGGAGCGGTCATCGAAGAAGCCCAGCAGATCGTGGCCATAGCCGCGCCGCTCTCGCAGCATGGCGGCCACCCGGATGCCCATGCGGTTGGCACCGATGATCACTGCGGGCCGGCGGTACTCGGGCAAGGTTGCGCGGTGGCGCATGAAGGCCGTGCCCAGGATCACGCACAACCAGTGAACCAGTGGCGTGGCCAGCGCCCACCCGGCCAGCATGCGGGCATCGAACTCACCCAGGCCCCCGGTGGCGTAACCCACCAGGTACAGCACCGCCAGCACGCTGACCCAGGACAACACGATGTCGATGCCAACACCGATGCCGGTCTTTCCGAAGCGGTTGACGCCCGGAAACATGAGCACCAGCAACAGGATGGCCAGTGTCATCGCCGGCCCTTCGAAGGGCTGGCCGAAGAAGGCGTGGAAGATGGCCAGCCCGACCGAAGCCAGCACCGGCTCCAGCACCGAGGCGATGGCAGCCGACACACTCGGCGGTGCGCTCAGAAACTGTTTGCGGGCGGAGCGTTCTTCGAACATTCAGCAGACAGTGTCGGCGACCGCGGCCGAGACGCAAATGCGCCTCAGGCTGTCCGCCCGTAAGTGTCCTCGTAGCGAACGATGTCGTCCTCGCCGAGATAGCTGCCCGACTGGACCTCTATGATCTCCAGATCCACCTTCCCCGGGTTGGCCAGGCGGTGCACCTCGCCCAAAGGGATGTAGGTGCTCTGGTTCTCGGTCAGCATGATCTTGCGTTCACCACAGGTCACTTCGGCCGTGCCGGTGACGACAATCCAGTGCTCGGCGCGATGGTGGTGCATCTGCAGGCTCAGGCTGGCGCCCGGGCGCACCATGATGCGCTTGACCTGGAAGCGCGGGCCGGCGTCGATGCTGTCGTACCAGCCCCAGGGCCGGTGCACCTTGCGGTGCAGCAGGCCCTCGCCGCGGCCTTTGGCGGCCAGGCGGTTGACGATCTTCTTCACATCCTGGCTGCGGCTGCCATCAGCCACCAGCACCGCATCGGCGGTCTCGACAACCACCAGGTTGTCCACCCCCACGGTGGTGACCAGGCGACCCGAAGAGTGGACAAAGGTGTTGCGTGAATCCTCCAGCATCACGTCGCCCACGGTGCTGTTGCCGGAAGAGTCCTTGCCAGAAACCTGCCAGACGGCATCCCAGGCACCCAGGTCGTTCCAGCCGGCGGACAAGGGCACCATCCGGATGTCGAAATCGCTGCCGGGGCAGCGCTCCATCACCGCGTAGTCGACCGATTCGGCCGGCACCTGTTCGAACTCCTTCTTGCCAGGGCGAACGAACTTGGCATCCGACCGCTTGGCGTCCCAGGAGGCCTTCGTGGCCTCGATGATGTCAGGGCGGAACGCCTTCAGGGCCTTCAACCAGACCGAGGCACGCAGCACGAACATGCCGCTGTTCCAGAAATAGCCACCTTCCTTCAGGTAGCGCTCGGCCGTCGCGAGATCGGGCTTTTCGACGAACTGCGCCACGCGGTTCAGTTCGCCGGCACCGCTGGTGGTGCGGATGTAGCCGTAGCCGGTTTCGGGGCGATCGGGCGTGACGCCCAGGATCACGATGGCGCCCTGGGCAGCACCGCGGATTGCGCGCTGCACGGCATCGTTGAAGGCGGCGGCATCTGCCACGGTCTGGTCGGCCGGCGTGACCACGAGCACCGGATCAGCGCCGCCCTCCTCGGCTTGCAGCGCGGCCAGGGTCAGCGCCGGTGCGGTGTTGCGGCCCGAGGGCTCCAGCACCACGGCGGTGCTGTCCATGCCCAATTCGCGGAGCTGTTCGAGCACCAGGAAGCGGTGATCGGCGTTGCCAACGACGACGGGCGACTCCACCGAGATGTCGGTGGTGGCCAGCCCCGCCAGGCGCTCGGCAGCCTGCTGGAACAGGCTGGTTTCGCCGGTGAGCACGAGAAACTGCTTGGGATAGCCCGCGCGCGACAACGGCCACAGCCGCGTACCGCTGCCACCGGCCATGATCACCGGCAACACCGAAATCGATTTGGACATGCTCGAAACCTCAGATGGATTCAGGGACTGCCAGCCCTGGCATTGCCGGGCAGCGTATCGAAGTATTGTGGCAAAGAACAACCGGTTGCCCGCCCTTGCGGACCCCCTAAGGCGATACGCAAGTCACGCGCCAGCCGAGTCCTTCACGTTCGGCCGATCGATTGGTAGTCCAGGCCGAAGCCCCTGATCAACGCCGGGTCGTAGAGATTTCGGCCATCGAAAACCCGGCGGTCGGACAGCGCGTTGGCCAGGCCCTCGAAATCGGGTGTGCGGAATTCCTTCCATTCGGTGACGATCACCAGCGCGTCGGCGCCGGCCACCGCGGCCAGGGCCGACGAGGCGAAATGCACCGCACGGTCGATGGCCTCCGCACCCAGGTCCAGTGCCAGCACCCGGCGGGCCTCGTCCATGGCCACCGGGTCGTAGACACGCAGTTGCGCACCGCGGCTCAGCAACTCGGCCACCACCACCCGGCTGGGTGCTTCGCGCATGTCGTCGGTGTTGGGCTTGAAGGCCAGGCCCCAGAGCGCGAAAGTCTTGCCGCTCAGGTCATCGCCGTAGCGGGCCACGATCTTGTGCACCAGCACGCGCTTCTGTTCTTCGTTGACGGCTTCCACGGCGGCCATCATCTTGCTGGGCAGGCCGGCATCCGCCGCACTGCGCGCCAGGGCCTTGACATCCTTGGGGAAGCAGCTTCCGCCATAGCCCGCACCGGCGTAGAGGAAATGCGTGCCGATGCGCGGATCGGAGCCGATGCCCACGCGGACCTGCTCGATGTCCGCCCCCAGCACTTCGGCCAGTCGCGACAACTCGTTCATGAAGCTGATGCGGGTGGCCAGCATGGCGTTGGCGGCATATTTGGTGAACTCGGCGCTGCGGATGTCCATGACCAGCAGGCGGTCGCGGTTGCGCACGAACGGGGCGTACAGCGCTCGCAGCAGCAAGGTGGCGCGCTCATCGTCCGTGCCGATGATGATGCGGTCGGGCTTGATGAAATCCTCGACCGCCGCGCCCTCTTTCAGGAACTCTGGGTTGGAGGCAACCGAGAACGCCAGTTCGACGCCGCGCTTGGCAAGCTCGTCGGCCACCGCCGCGCGCACCTTGTCCGCCGTGCCCACCGGCACCGTGCTCTTGTCGACGATGACCTTGTGGTCGGTCATCAAGCGCCCGATGTTGCGGGCAGCCGCCGTGACGTACTGCAGATCGGCCGAGCCGTCTTCGTCCGGTGGCGTGCCCACGGCGATGAACTGAAGCGTGCCGTGCGCGACCGCCCGTTCCACACTGGTGGTGAACTCCAGCCGGCCCGCACCGGCGTTGCGCCGCACGATCTCCTGCAGTCCAGGCTCGTGGATCGGGATGCCACCGCTGTTGAGGATCTCGATCTTGCGGGCATCGATGTCCAGGCAAACGACATGGTTGCCCATCTCGGCCAGGCAGGCGCCAGTGACCAGGCCGACATAGCCGGTGCCGATGACAGTGACTTTCATGGAACGCCTGTTCTCAGAGTTTCAGGTCGTGCAAACCCGGGGCCGCTGCGTCCTTGGCCGACAGCAGTGGCGGCACGCCGGCGTCGGGCCAGGAGATGGCCAGCGCCGGATCGTCCCAACGCAGTCCGCCCTCGGCCTGCGGGGCGTAGTAGTTGGTGGTCTTGTAGAGGAAGTCAGCGCTGTCGCTGAGCACCAGGAAACCATGCGCCAGACCGGGCGGAATCCACATCTGGCGGTGATTCGCCGCACTCAGTTCGATGCCCACCCAGCGGCCGTAGCTGGCACTGCCCGGGCGGATATCCACCGCCACGTCGAACACCGCACCCGCACTGACGCGGACAAGTTTCCCCTGGGCATGCGGCGCGCGCTGGAAGTGCAGGCCTCGCAACACGCCACGGGCCGAGCGAGAGTGGTTGTCCTGCACAAAGGCCACCGGGTGGCCGACGGCGTCGTCGAAAAGGCGCTGGTTGAAGCTCTCCATGAAGAAGCCGCGTTCGTCGCCGAACAGGGCCGGCTCGAGCACGAGCACGCCATCAATCGCCGTCTTGTCGATTCTCATGCCGGCGATTTTCCCACGCCGGCCCTTGCCGGCCGTGGCGCTTCAGCGTTGCGGCCGGCGGCGTCGAGACACGACGCCCAGCACGCCAAGCCCTGCAAGCAACATGGCGGTGCTGGCCGGCTCAGGCACAGCCGTGACCGAGATCTTGTCCAGCGACGTGCCATAGCTGTCGCTGCTACCCAGGGCGGAGAAGGTCAGTGTGTCGTTGCTGCCATTGAGCAGAAAACTGCCGCTGTACTGCAGCCACTGGTGACCGGGTCCGAGGTTGTCCGTCCCCAGCAGATCGATCGTCTGGCCGCCAAAGCTCAGCTGGAGGCCGTTGCTCCCGGCCCGGGTGTACTCCCGCGCCGAGTACCAGAAGCTCAGCGTGACCCAGCCTGAGTTGTTGCCAGCCAGGTCCTGCGACATGGTGCTGTTCTGGGTGGTGTCGAGCTCGACGAAGTTGCTGCCATCGAAGGCGGTGCCGGCAACGTTGTTGCGCAATTCGATGCCGCCGGTGCCGCCAGTCCAACTGCTGAGGGTCGGATAGATCGACCAGCTGCCGGCGGCTTGCGCATTGGCCTCGAAGCTGCCATTGCCGACCAGTTCAGTGGCGGCCTGCGTGCCGAGTGGTGCAGCCAGGGCGGCGATGGCAATGAGTCGAAGCATGTGTTGTTTCATGGGGATTCCTGAGCGGGCCAGTGTGGGACGCGGTGTGCGAGACACACCAGATGACCTGTCCGAAACGCCATTGGGATCGACATCCTGCATGGCGGCAATCAACAAAAGTTGAGTTGCACGACGCGCCCGCGCAAAAGCTCAAGTTGTTCACGGTTTGTGCCGATCAATGCACAACCCCGGCCGCCCACCTCCAACGATGAACTCCGAACTCGCCCAACTCAAGAGCGAACTGGCGTATCTGGGACCAGAGCGCCGTGGCACGGAAAGCGCGGGCCTGGTCCGTCTGATGGCTTGCGTGCTCGACGAGGTGGACTACGGCCTGGTCCTGCTTTCGGCAGACGGGCTGCTGGTGCATGCCAACCACGCGGCACGGCGCGAAATCGGCCCCGGGCATCCACTCGAGTTGCGCGGCCGGCGCCTCCGCGCCCGCCACCGACACGATCAACCTGTGCTCACGGATGCCCTGGAGGGCGCCCGCCATCGGGGTGCCCGTGCCCTCGTCAATCTCGGCCGTGGCGCTGAACGCACCGGCCTGTCCATCGTGCCCCTGCCATTGGCGCTTTCACGACGCCACCCCGGCAACGCCACGCTGGTGACCTTGCAGCGGACACAGCTGGTGGAAAAACTCTCGGCCGGCGCCTATGCGCGTGCCCGCGGCCTCTCGCGGCGGGAAGAACAGGTGTTGACTGCGTTGTGCGATGGCCTGCGCCCGAACCAGATCGCCGACCAATTGGGCGTGGCCGTGGCCACGGTGCGCAGCCACGTGCACCACCTGAAGGAAAAGACCCACTGCCGCAGCATGGTGGAACTGGTCAAACAGGTGGCCTTGTTGCCGCCGCTGGTCACGGCGCTGAAGACCGCCCCGCCGCCCTCGCGCTGAGCGCAGTTTGGGTGGAGACCGGGTCAATGGCGGGTCGTGTGCACACACACATGGCCCCGCTGGCCGCCGCTCTCTGACCCCGGGGCGCCGCGTGCACGCGGCGCGAAAAAAAGGGCCCTTGTCCACCTGAACTTCTTGGCTAGCGCCCAGATGCCAATGGGCAACCCCACGCCGGCTAGCCAGCCGCCCAAGTAGGCTGGAATTGGCCCGGCCCCCAGCCTGTTCATCAGTTCGATGGCCCGAAACTGAAAAAAGGTGTGGAAGATCATGATGAACAGCGACGCCATCCCTACCGCCCTCAGCGTCCGCGACAGCCCTTGATGCCGCTCGAGCAATTCGGACACGCTCAGACAGATGTAGATGCCAGCCGCAGCCTGGGTACTGGCAATGGCCAGGCTTCCGAACTGTCGACGGTTCAGGTCGATCGACACGTCAAAGAAGACGTGACAAACAACAAAAACTCCCCCGACCATTAGGAACAGAAGTGGTCGCCACTTGATCTGTAGAAGGCGGTTTGAAAATATTTTTCCGATCAGTATGAAGGCAGCAGTCATAGGGATCAGATCTATGCTCCACGGCAAGCCAGTAGGCCCGATCAACCGTGCATACGCACTAAGCCACGCTGACGGCATGTTCAACTGCCCCAGAGACGCATACCCCAACGCGTACAAGCCGGATGCCACTCCCGCGACGGCCCAATGACCGAAGGGTGTGGCGAGCTTGAGCGAGAAAAGTGCCACCAAGCCTGCAAGAAACAGATGCGGCATGAACCACATGGGCTCCCAAACAATTGTGGACCCCGTCGCCAGTAACACACCGGCAAAGTACCCGACGTGATCTACCGACAGCCGACCCGACAACACGCCGTAAATCAGCTTGGCCAATCCCAAGAACAATAGGACGACGAAATATGGCTTCAACAGGGACTGCACTCGACTGCGCGCATATTCATGCAAAGGCTCGCTCGTATTCATGAACACACCTGCCAAGACAAAGAACAGCGGCATGTGAAACGAAAAAATCACCCTGAAGGGCACCCCACCGGCCAGCCAGGCAAGCTGGTTATGACCGAGAACGACCAAGATGATCCCAAGCCCTTTGCAAACATCTATCGAGTTACTGCGAGAGGCCATGACAAATTTGCGCCTATTGAACAACCAATCAACGACAAACTGCAACAACCACGGGCCTTAAATCAGTCAGGCCCGTGAGGAATTGCGCCACGTTTCAAGCCTGTAACGCAATGCAGAAAGACGGCGAAAGGCGATGGGCGGCAACCAGTCCCGGACCTGCTCCCAAAACCAAAGCCGCCTCGCCTGGGATCTACTTTGCTTGTCATCGCCAACACGCGTGCGATATATTGTCGACTTAGTGGGGACCTCCTGGTAAACCCCTTTTGATGCGGTGTAGTAATATAAGGCGATAGACCTGCGACTGACGTCTGGGGGCGTGTTGAGCTCGTCCGGATGCCCATGCCACGTATCTGCGTCGGTTCGAAACACGACGCAACGATTGAGTACGGGTGACACGCGCTTTACCGCCTTGACCATTTTTTTGTCCCACAGTTCAAGCTGACCTAGCCATTCATCTTCCCAGCGCTCATTCAAGTAGATCAGCAGATTCAGCCTTCGCTGGAGGTGCAATTGTTCGTTCACGCGAAAGTCTGCGTGAATACCCAGCTTTCCGCCGCGCGTGGTTTCATGATAGCCGCCGCCGCTGTAATAAGGATCCGGTATCAATCCCTCGATGCCAGTCATCTGCTCCAGAAATTGCAGTATTGGCTTTGAATTCATAAACCAGAAGAACTCCCTCCCGACGGCCCGGCAATCATCAGGCATGATTTGCCTTTTGTTCTGACCCGCATAGCCTATATTGAACCAACCGTCCGAAGACAAGGGTTCACTCGGGAAACCTGCCATTGCACGCTCCAGCACGGATTGAGGCAGGAAGTCATCTATCACAATATGCGGAAACGGGTCCGAATTCTGAAATTCAGCGGCAATCATCGAACCCAGTTGTCGCGCCTCTTGGGAATTCATGGACAACCCATCCGTAGTATCAATGGGCAGTGTCAGGCTAATTCTTGACAATATGTTCTCGCGTTTCTTGGCAGGCTATTGAAATACCCATCTCGGACGTCACGCTGTTGCGCGAACATCTGCGACGAGCCAGGCGGTGAGAAGACCAACGATACGAGGCGCCGGCAGTTGGGAGGAGAACTTCACTTCAGGCGCTTTTCAGAGTCAGAGGCAGGCGGCAGGTGGTCGGGCAGATCACCCGCCCCGCCTGCCGTGCAGGTAATTCGTCAGGCTGTCGATCGACGGCGTGGTGTGGAACCGCTCGGCGCTGAGCAGGAATCGCGGCCACCCGACCGCGCATGAGGCGGTCACCAAGGTACTCAACGCGACAGTGGAAACGGCCAAACAGCGAAATTGGCTGTCGGATGCGCATACCAGCGCGGACGGCACGCTGACCGAGGACTGACCCAGCCACAGTCCTATGCGGCACGGGGACCGCTGGGGAGCCGACCTCCCGTACGGAGACCGGCAAGGCAAGCCGAGCGGCAACCATCAATCCGAGCGAGTCAGTGTCTCGCGGCTGTGCTTCCAGAGCAGTTCGGCGTCTTCGCAGCCCAGCCATATGGGCAACGTGATCAGCGACAACCGGCTGCCCGGTCTGTGGCAACAGTTTTCGCAGTGAGCACAATAGTTGCAAAGGCCCCAGAACTGACCCCGCCGAGTTACTTGAGTACCCTCGCCCAGAGCCTATCCGGCCCATCTTGGGTGAATCTACAAACTGGATGACCGACATGGCTCAAGTTGCGATGATCAAACTCGCATTCGCGGGTGATTCTTCAACTGCCTGCTAAAGCGCATGTTAGCAGCCGGCGGGACGGGCTCAGATCGGACGCCGCAGCAGGATTCGTATCTCGCGGGTCCGCAGGTCGTGCGCGCTGTGCCTGCGCAGCAGATCGGGCTCCAGGCGGCGCGCAGAGATCTGCCGCAGCGCGCAACCTTCGATCTGCCACCCCCCCTCGAGGACCTGACGCACCAGTTCCACGGTGCGGATGCGGTTGAGGCTGCGGTACTCGCCCATCAGATAGCGGCGCACCTCCTCGAACTCGTTCTGTTGATAAAGCAGATCGCGTTCGACCACGCTGCTGTGGTCCGCCGCCGCCTGCACCCGGGCCAAGTACTCGGTGTCGCCGATCTTCAGGTGGGCCCAGGGCTCGTCGATCAAGCGGCGCAGGTGCGAGCCGTACGGCGAGAAGTACAGCGGCTCGATCTGCAGCAGAAAGGGTGCGCCGGGCTTGAGCACGCGGCGCAGCTCGCGCAAGGTGCCCGACACGTCGTCCAGGTGCTCGAAAACCGACCAGGCATAGCCCGCGTCGAACACGGCGTCGGCGGCGGGCAGTGGCTCACCGGCTACCGCCTGCCCGAAGGCCAGCGTTGGCGGGCATGTGCCGGGCCCAAGGGCCTGTTCGGCGCGCGCCGGCAGGGCATCGAAAGCCCGGGTCAGGTCGACCCCCCACACCTCGGCGCCGGTACGCCGGGCAACGCCGAGCGCAGTGACCCCCTCGCCGCAACCGAAATCCAGTACCTTCGCACCAGGCCGGCAGGTGGCGCCCAACGCGGCAGCCACCACGCGCGACGCCACCACCAGATGGTTGTGGAACCAGGGGTCGCGGCCTTCCAGGGCCGCGTGCTCGTCCACCGCCTCGGGCGGCGCGTCGACCAGTGGGTGGCTGGCTGTCAGGCTCGGCAGTTCACCGGGGTCGAAGCCGCGCACGATGCGGCCGGTGCGCAACCACCAGGCCATGCGCCAGCGCGCGGTCCACGAACGGAGATCGGTGGGGATGGCCACCCTGGGCTGCGCCGCTGCGCTCAGAACACCCGGTCGCTCAGTACCTGCTGCAGGTACTGGCCGTAGCCGCTCTTGGCCAGCGGCGCGGCCAGCGCCTGCAGCTCGGCGTCGTTGATCCAGCCCTGGCGCCAGCAGATTTCCTCCGGGCAGCAGGCCTTCAGGCCCTGGCGCTTTTCCAGCGTCTGCACAAAAGCGCCAGCCTCCAGCAGGCTGTCATGGGTGCCGGTGTCGAGCCAGGCGTCGCCACGGCCGAAAATCTGCACGTCGAGCTGCCCGGCCTCCAGGTAGCGGCGGTTCAGGTCGGTGATCTCCAACTCGCCTCGCGGGCTGGGGCGCAGCGCCTTGGCATGCTGCACCACCTGGTCGTCGTAGAAATACAAGCCGGTGACGGCATAGCGGCTCTTCGGCTTCTGCGGCTTCTCTTCCAGGCTCACCGCGCGGCCCGCCGCGTCGAACTCGACCACGCCGTAGCGCTCTGGGTCGGTCACCGGGTAGGCGAACACCGTGGCGCCGCTGGGGCGCGCCGAGGCTGCGGCAAGGCGCCGGCCGAGGTCGTGGCCATAGAAGATGTTGTCGCCCAGCACCAAGGCGCTGGGGTCGCCGCCCAGAAAGGACTCGCCGATGAGGAAGGCCTGCGCCAGGCCGTCCGGGCTGGGCTGAACCGCGTAGCGCAGCTGAATGCCCCAGCGCGTGCCATCGCCCAGCAACTGCTCGAAACGAGGTGTGTCCTGCGGCGTGCTGATCAGCAGGATGTCGCGGATGCCGGCCAGCAGCAGCGCGCTCAACGGGTAGTAGACCATCGGCTTGTCGTAGACCGGGATCAGCTGCTTGCTGATCGCCAGAGTGGCCGGGTGCAGCCGGGTGCCCGAGCCCCCGGCGAGGATGATGCCCTTGCGATGCGATGTCATGTGGGGTGTCCTGAGGTGGGCCGCAACGGCGGCGACGGAGCGGGGCGTGCGAAGGGAAACGGGTCGCGGTACTGACCAGCGCGCTCCTGGGCCATCCACCAGAAGAACCGGCCATTGCGAACGTAGCGCATCAGGTAGCGGCGCGGTTCGGTGAACACGCGGTAGGCCCACTCCAGTTTCAGGCGGCGCAGCCAGGCGGGCGCACGGCGGACCTCGCCGGCCTCGTAGTCGATCGTGGCGCCGATGCCCATCAACACCTTCACGGCAGGCAGGGCCGACCGGTGCCGGGCCAGCCAGATCTCCTGCTTGGGCGCGCCCAGGCCGACCATCAGGGCGGTGGCTCCGCTGGCGCGAACCATCTCGAGCACGGCTTCAATTTCGGCTGGATCGTCGACGAAGTTCATCGACGGCCCGTGCGCACCGACCACCAACTCCCGGCCGGCCTGGGCGTTCAGCCGCTCGCGGGCACGTTGCGCCACGCCGGCCTTGGCACCAAGGAGAAAGATCTTCACTTCGGGGTTGGCCGCATGGCGGCGGCAATAGGCCGGCATGAGGTCAGAACCGGTGATGGTGGCCCCCACGCCCTGGCCCAGCCAGTGCATTGCAGCGTGCACATATTGGCTGTCAACGGTGATGAAGTCAGCCTGCCGATAGGCCGCCGTGAACGCAGCGCTGTTTTGCAGGTGCCAGAGGTGATCCGGGTTGATGGTGAAGACCAGGCCACCCTCGGCGTCCAGGCGCTGCAACAACGAATCCATCGAAAGATCATCGGCCCAGACGTTGAGCAAGCGCCGGCGCGGCCAGGCGCGCCGTGGGATCTGGAAGCCCAGGTCAGGCGACGGGGCGTGGCGCTCAGGCTCACTCACGGTCGGTTCTCACCCAATCCTTCTGGCGATGCGACCAGAAGCGCAGGTAGATGCCCAGCTTGCCGGCCACGTACCAGGGCACAGAAACCAGGTCGGCCAGGCTCAGCACCTCGCGGCCCCACCCCGCCCAGGCCAGGCCCACGGCGCAGGCCAGCCAGGCCAGGCCCCCGCTGGTTGCGAGCCAGGCCAAGGTGCCCACGCCGGCCCAGGCGGCCGCCCCGGCGGCGAGCCACAGCACGACCAGCAGGAGCACCAGCAGCGCCAGAGGCGGCACCACCAGATCGCCTGCCAGGCCCAGCAGCCGAACGTCTGCTCGACGCAGGCCGGCGACCGCCAGGCCGGGCGCTCGCTGCAGGATCATGCCCAGGTGGCCGTGCTCCCAGCGTGTGCGCTGGCTGGCTGCGGCCGCAGCGGTGTCCGGGAAGTGGCTGGTGACCAGCGCCTGCTCACAGAAGACCGGGGCGTGGCCGGCCAGCGCCAGGTCGATGCCCAATTGCATGTCCTCGACGATGCTGCCCGTGGCCAGTTCGGCCCGCTCGATCAGCCGCCAGGGGAAGGCCATGCCGGTGCCCGTCAGTGCGCACGGCAGGCCCAGGCGTGCCGCGCCGCGCGGACGCACCCAGTTCTTCACCCGCCAGGCGAACTCTGCGACGCGGCCCTTGAGCCCGGGGGGCGTGGCATGCTGCATGAGGTACAGGGCCTGGGCCGGGGCGTCGGCCTGCAGGCAGGCCGCCACGAGCGCGTCAAGGGCCCCTGGCGCGAGCTCGCAGTCTGCGTCGACGATCACCAGCACCATGGGCGGAGCCGATCGCAGGTGGTCCACACCGAAGGCCAACGCATAGCCCTTGCCGCGAAGGTGTTCGTGCTGTCGCTCGATGACCTCGGCCCCCTCGGCGCGAGCCCGCGCTGCGGTGTCGTCGCTACAGTTGTCGGCCACCACCAGCAGGCGATCGCCGGGCTGGAGTTGAGCCAGCAGATTCTTGAGCGTGGAGGCAATTCCGCGAGCTTCATCGTGGGCCGGCACCAGCGCGGCGACCGGCGGCCGCACCGCCGGAAGGGCCCTCGGGCGCCGAGCAGGCCAGCAAGCTGCCAGCACCTGCAACGAGAACACGGCCACCGGCACGGCCAGCACCAACAGGCCGACCAGCAGCAGAAGGGACACGGCGGCTGCCATCATGCCCCCTGCCCGACGACGGCGGCGCGCCAGGTGTCCAGCAGGCGGGCGGCTTCGGTGTCCACGTCGTGGCGCTCCTGCACGCGCTGGCGGCCGGACGCCCCCATCCGGCGCAAAGCCTCGTCCGGGGCGGCCAGACAGGCCCGCATGGCGCGCGCCGCGGCCTCGGCCGAGCCGGCTTCGAACAACCAGCCCTCGATGCCGTCGCGCACGAGTTCTGGGATGCCGGCCACATAGGTGCTGAGCACCGGGCGGCCGATGGCCAGGGCCTCCATGATCACCACCGGCAGGCCTTCGGCGAAACTGGGCAGCACGAGCGCCCGTGCGGCGGCCAGTTCGTCGCGGACCTGGGCGCTGGAGATCCAGCCGGTGATGCGGACCCGTGCCTGAAGCCCATGCCGGGCAATCGCCGCCTCGACCTGCGGGCGCATCTCGCCGTCGCCGGCAAGCACCAGCTCGAAGACCTCACCCTCCGCCGCCAGTCGGGCCGCCGCCTCCACCAGCAGCAGTTGGCCCTTCTGTTCGCACAGGCGGCCCACGCAGACCAGGCGACGCGCGCCCGTGAACGCTGCAGCCGCGTCGCCGAAAAATGTGCTCTCCAACCCGCAGTGCACCACCGTCACCTTGGGCCAGTCCACCGCCGCAGCCCAGCGCCAAAGCTGGCTGCGGCCAAATGAGCTGATGGCCACCACCGCGTTGGCACGCCGGATCTTTTCACCCAGGCCCAGGAACTCGGGCTTGTCGAACTCCTCGGGGCCATGCACGGTGAAGCTGAAGGGCGGCCCGCCGAGCGCACTGGCGAGCATGGCCACCTCGGCCGCGTTGGTGCCGAAGTGCGCGTGCAGTTGGGTCACGCCGCCTGCGCGCTGCAGTTCTCGGCACAGCATGCAGGCCTCGGCCAGGTAGATCAGGTGGTAGGGCCAGGGCCGGTCGGCTCGCCGGCTCATGCGCCAGGCAAGCGCCAGGGCCGAGGCCCAGCGACCGGGTGCGGCAAACGCCACCGACAGCGTGGCGGCCAAGAGCGGCCATACACCCCTCTGCAGCAGGTAGCACGTGCGGCTGCGCTCCGCCTCGTCCTC
>CAYJEC010000017.1:0-16296 GCA_964369025.1 uncultured Ideonella sp.
CAGGGCCCAGAAGTGCACGATCGACAGGCGATACGAGTACACCGGGCGCTCGGCCTGCTTGGGGATGTAGTAGTACATGATCCCCAGGAAGCCGGCGGTGAGGAAGAACCCCACCGCGTTGTGGCCGTACCACCACTGCACCATCGCGTCCTGCACGCCGGCATAGGCGGAGTAGCTCTTGGTCAGGCTGACGGGAACGGCCGCGCTGTTGACGATGTGCAGCAGCGCGACGGCGATGATGAAGGCGCCGAAAAACCAGTTCGCCACGTAGATGTGGCGCACCTTGCGGGTGCCCACCGTGCCGAAGAACACCACCGCGTAGGCCACCCAGACGACAGCGATCAGCAGGTCGATCGGCCACTCGAGCTCGGCGTACTCCTTGCCCTGGGTCATGCCCAGCGGCAAGGTGATCACCGCCAGCACGATGACCAGGTTCCAACCGAGGAAGGTGAACATCGCCAGCTTGGGCAGGAACAGCGCCGTCTGGCAGGTCCGCTGCACCACGTGGTAACTGGTGGCGAACAAGACCGAGCCGCCGAACGCGAAGATCACCGCGTTGGTGTGCAGCGGCCGCAAGCGGCCGTAGCTCAAGAACGGGATGCCGAAGTTCAACTCCGGCCAGGCCAGCTGGGCGGCGATGATGACGCCGACCAGCATCCCGACGATGCCGTACAACACCGCGACGAGGGAAAACCACCTCACCACCGTGTCACTGTAGACCGGCTGCGCCGGTGCGGAACTGTTTGCCATGGATGGACTCCTTGTGCTCTTCTCTAACTCAGCGCGGATTGTTTTGGATCGCCGGTGACGGGCGCTTGATCGTCGTCAATCGCATTCACCTCGTGTTGCAGGATTCGCTCACCTTCGCGTTCGAGATCGTCGAACTGCCCTCGGTGCAGCGCCCAGCCGAACAGGCCGATGATGGCCAGCACCAGCACGGCAGACAGCGGGATCAGCAGGTAGAGGATGTCCATCCGTCAGGCCCGTGCAAGGCGCAAGGCGTTGGCAACCACGAACAGCGAGCTGCAGGCCATCCCGAGGCCGGCGGCCCAGGGTGGCAGCCAGCCTACCAGGGCCATCGGCACGCAGGCCGCGTTGTAGGCGGCGGCCCAGACCAGGTTCTGCTTGACGATGGCCAGCATGCGCTGCGCGAGGCGGCGCGCCACCACCACGTCACCCAGGCGGTTTGAGACGATCACAGCATCGGCATGAAGGCGTGCCACCATGGCGCCCTGCCCCATCGCAAGCGACACGTCGGCACGTGCCAGCACCGGCGCGTCGTTGACGCCGTCGCCAACCATGCCGACCACCTCGCCACGCGACTGCGCTGCAGCGATGGCAGCAAGCTTGTCCTCGGGGCGGGCATCGCCACGCGCGTCGGCCAGGTGCAGGCGATCGGCCAGGCGCTGCACGCGCGCCGACGCATCGCCCGACAGCAACGCCAGGCGCACCCCGTCGGACTGCAGGGCTGTGACAGCCTCGGCGGCGTCAGGCCTGAGCCGCTCGTCGAAATCGAAACGCAGCGTCGGTTGCCCGACCGGGCCAAACCAGACCACCGGCAGGGCCTGCGGCAGCACCGGCTCGGGGCGTAGATCGCCCGCAACCCAGGACCAGGCACCCAGGCGCCACACGGCACCCGTGCTGTCGCGCGCTTCGAGACCCCGGCCGGGCTCCTCGGTGATCTCGGACCAGCCGCCTCCGTCTCCAGGCGACATGTCGGCCGACAGGGCTTGCGCCAGTGGGTGCGACGACCAACGCGCCAGGGCCACCGCACGCTGGCGGTCAGAGGGTGCCACCACGCCCACCGAGGCGCCTGCAGCGTCGACACGATGCTGGGCCACGCAGACTGGCCGCTCCTCGGTCAGGGTGCCGGTCTTGTCGAGGAACAAGCGGTCCATGCGTGCCAGCGACTCCAGCGCGTCCAGGCGCTGCAGCATCACCCCGCGCCGGGCCAGCGCCCCGGCAGCCGCCACCAGGGCCGAGGGCACGGCGAGCGAGAGCGCACAGGGGCAGGTCACGATCAGCACCGCCACCGCCACACTCACGACCCGAGAGGGGTCGATCCAACTCCAAATGCAGGCGGCCGCTACCGCGAGTAACAGCACCGTGCCGAGGAAAGGCCCCGCCCAGGCGTCCGCCTGCCGTGCCAAGGCTGGGCGCTGGGTCAAGGCCTCTCGCATCATCGAGACGATGGCGCCATAACGCGTGTCGGCCCCGACCCTCTCCACACGCAGCACCACGGGGGGGCCCAGGTTCACGCTGCCGCCCACCACCGGATCACCCACCTGCCGCGAAACCGGATGCGACTCACCCGTCAGCAGGCTCTCATTGACCTGGGTACGGCCGCTGTCCAGGATGCCGTCGGCCGGGAACGCGGCGCCCAGGGCGACCAGCACCCGGTCGCCTGGGCGCAGGCGGTGAACGCTGACGACGTCGATCTCACCGTCGTCGCGCAGGCGGCGCGCCGACTCCGGCATCCCCGCCAATGCAGCCTCCAGTGAGGCCGCTGCGCGGTGGCGCGCTGCCGTCTCCAGGAAGCGCGCTCCCAGCAAGAAGGCCACGAACATCGAGACCGAGTCGAAATAGACCTCCTGGCCAAAGACGCCGCTGGGGTCGAATGTGGCACCGCTGCTGGCCACGAAGCCGACCGCGATGCCCAGCGCCACCGGCACGTCCATTCCCAGGCGGTGCGCCCTCAAGGAGCGCCAGGCCCCTTGGAAGAACGGGCCGGCGGAGAACAGCAGGACCGGGAGGCACAGCAGCCAACTGCCCCAGTTGAGCAATTGCCGTAGATCGGGGGCCAGTTCCCCGGCCGTCGCCACGTAGCTGGGGGTGGCGAACATCATGATCTGCATGGCGCAGAAACTGGCGACGAACAAGCGCCAAAGGGCCGTGCGCCGCTCGCGCTCGCGCGCGGCCCGAGCCGGAGCGGCCGCATCCGGCACGGCGTCATAGCCCGCAGCACGAACCGCCAGAACCAGGCTGGACAACCTGGTGCGGGCGGGATCCCAACGCACCTGGGCGCGCTGGGCGGCTGCACTGACCTCCGCCCGATCAACCCCTGGCACGGCGACCAGAGCCGCTTCGATCAGCCCGGAACAGGCAGCGCAATGCATGCCGGTCAGCAGGAAGGTGGACTCCGCCCACCGCGTTCCGGCAGCGTCGTCGCGCCAGCGGGTGAATGCCTGCTGCTCGATCGGGTCGTCGAGAACGGCCAATTCCGCACTGGGGGGCATGGCGGCAGCGAGGGCAGAGGTGGGCATGAGGAGCGCGTCGGCGCGAAAACGGTGTCAGGCGTTCGATAATCTTGTCATTGATTGGATTCCCGGACATGACATTCATCAAGACTCGACAGAATCGCCCCACCCGGAATAGGCTGCTCGCTGCAGCGGCATTGCTGTTCCAATGGAGCGCCTTTGCGCAGGGCCAGCCACAGAATCTGCCCACCGTGACGCTGAAGTCAGGTATGCACAACATCGTGGCGCAAGTGGCCAAGACCCCGGACCAGCGGTCCACCGGCCTCATGTACCGGCAGCAGATGCCGGCCCACGAGGGCATGGTCTTCATCTTCGACTCGCCGGCCACCCAGTGCTTCTGGATGCGCAACACCTTGATCCCGCTGTCGGCTGCATTCCTGGCTGACGACGGCAGCATCGTCAACATCGAGGACATGGCGCCGCAGAAGGACGACTCCCATTGCTCCAAGAAGCCGGTGCGCTACGTTCTGGAGATGAACAAGGGTTGGTTTGCCAAGGTCGGTCTGAAGGCCGGGGACAAGCTCAGCGGGCCGATCTTCGAGCGCTGACAGTTGCGCCGGGCCACGTCAGGCGGCCAGCGTGATGGTGAACCGCAGGCCGGCAAAGGCGGGGCGGGATTCGGCCTCGATCTGACCTCCCAGGCGCAACACCACCTCCCGGGCGATGGTCAAACCCAGGCCAGTTCCGCCGTCGTTGCGCAAATCGGCCCGGTCGCCACGCCAGAAGGGCTCGAACAATCGCGGCAAGAGGGACGGTGCGACGCCAGGCCCGTCATCCTCGACCACCACCACTGCTCCACCCTGCGGCAGGCAGCGCACCCGCAGCGTGACATGCGGGCCGCCGTAGCGAAGCGCGTTGTCCAGCAGGTTGTTGACCACCTCGCCCAGCCACAGCGGGTGGGCTCGTGCAGGCACCGGTGCGTCTGGCGCATCCAGTTCCATGTGGCGCCCGTCACGCAGGGCCTGGAGCACCAAGGGCTCTGCTGCCTCTCGCAGCAGCGGCACGACATCCATGGTCTGGTGCTCGCCGTCGACGGCCAATGCGGTTTCCGATCGGGCCAGGCTCAGCAACTGGCCGATGAGCCGCGACAAGCGCTCGGTGGAGCGCCCCAACTGGGTCAGCAGCGGGCGCCACCCCGCGTCGTCGCCAGCGGCCAAAGCAAGTTCCTGCTCGAGGTTCTGGGCCAGGACGCGAATGCCCGCCACTGGCGTGCGCAGTTGGTGGGCCGCATCGGCCACGAAACGCCGTTGCAACTGGATGGATTGTTCGACGTCGGCCAACAGGCTGTTGATCCGTTCGATCAGCGGCACCGCCTCGCGCGGCACATGCTGCAACGGAAGCGGGCGCCAGTCCTGGGCGTCACGCAGCGCCACCTCGGTGGCCACATCGCGCAGCGGTTGCAAGCCACGCCGGATGCCCCAGCCGATCAGCAGGAATGTCACCGCGCCCAAGGCCACCGCGGGAAGCACGATGGACAACTGCAGGTCGCGCATCAGCACATTGCGCTTGGTCTTGGTCTCGACCACGATCACCGAGACCGAACGGTCCAGCATCGGCGAGCTCACCGAAAACATCACACCGCGGACCGGCTCGCCCTCGAAGGTGGCGTCGAAAAGCCGCGGCTGTTCGAAGCTTGTCTTCCTGAAGCGAGCGGGCGGCAGCGGCACCCGCGCGTCGCCAGCCAGCATGTTGCCGTCGGCATCCACCATGAGGTAGCCGTTGCGGTCGTCCCTGTCCCAGGTCACGAGTTCCATCGCCTGCCGGCTGAGGTCGAGCAGAGGCCCGCGGTCGGACCAGGTGATCTTGGCAGCCAGTGCGCTGGCCTCGTCCTGAAGGCCCCGGTCAAAAGCGGCATTGGCACTGGTGCGGGCGAGCCAATAGGCCCCGACCACCGCCGCTACCAGGCCGATGCCCCAGCTCCACAGCAGCGGCCGCAGCAGGGCGCGGCGGACGCTCGGGCCGGCCTTGGGCAGCTCAGTCACCGGGGCCAGCCACTTCCATCAGATAGCCGAAGCCGCGCACGGTGCGGATCACCACGCCCAACTGGGCAAAGCGCTTGCGCAGCCGGTGCACGTAGACCTCGACCGAGTTCTCGCTGAAGTCAGCCTCCCAGCTCGACATGCGCGCCACGATCGATTCCTTGGGCACCACACGTCCCGCTTTCTGCATCAGGAGTTCGGTCAGGGCCAGCTCGCGCGGGCTCAAAGCAATACGCTGGCCCTGGTGGGTGAGCTCGCGGTGAGCGATGTCGAGTTTCAGTTCGCCGAGTTGCAGCGTCTCATCAAGCCGGCCCTCCGCACGCCGCTTCAGCGCCCGGATGCGGGCCAGCAACTCGGGCAGATCGAAGGGCTTGACGAGGTAGTCGTCGGCGCCGGCATCGAGGCCCTGCACCCGGTCTGCCAGCTCGTCCCGTGCCGTGAGCAACAGCACCGGCATGCGTGCGCCGCGCGCCCTCCAGTGACGCAGCACCTCCATGCCGTCTCGGCGCGGCAGGCCGAGATCCAGGATGCCCAGGTCGTATTGGCCGACCAGGCCTTCGGACATCGCCTGCTCGCCGTCGGACAGCACATCCACCTGCCAGCCCTCACGCTCAAGGCCACGCGCCACGCCCAGGCTCAGCGCGGGGTCGTCTTCCACCAGCAGAATGCGCATCGCGGTTCGGGCTCCGGGGACGGTCGGGCCGCGAGGGTAACAAAAAACAAAGCCGGCGCGAGGCCGGCTTGTTCAGGGCAAACGCTGAAGGTCAGGCGTAGTTCGCTTCGGCAAACGACCAGTTCACCAACGAGCTGAAGAAGGTCTCGATGAAGCGCGGGCGCATGTTGCGGTGGTCGATGTAGTAGGCATGCTCCCACACGTCGAGGGTGAGCAGGGGCTTGTCGCCTGTCGTCAGCGGGGTGCCGGCGGCGCCCATGTTGACGATGTCGACCGAGCCATCGGCCTTCTTGACCAGCCAGGTCCAGCCCGATCCGAAGTTGCCGATCGCCTTCTTGGTGAAGGCATCCTTGAACTCGGCGTAGCTGCCGAACTTCGTGTTGATGGCAGTCGCGAGCGCACCGCTGGGCTCACCGCCACCGCCGGCCTTCAGGCAGTTCCAGAAGAAGGTGTGGTTCCAGATCTGGGCAGCGTTGTTGTAAACCCCGCCACTGGACTTCTTGACGATCTCCTCCAGCGACAGCGCCTCGAACTCGGTGCCCTTCTGAAGGTTGTTCAAATTCACCACATAGGCGTTGTGGTGCTTGCCGTGGTGGTACTCCAGGGTCTCGCGGCTCATGTGCGGGGCCAGGTCGTCCAGGCCGAATGGCAGCGGTGGCAGGGTGTGTTCCATGCGTGTTCCTTTCGTGGTTGGGGCCACGCGGCCAAGCCGGCCACGCGCGCAAACTGAGATTTGAAGTGCATTGTAGGCAGCCCTGTGGCCGCCAGACGCGCCTAGGGTTGATCGCCGGCCATTTGCACCTCGTCCACCGTGGCAAGGGCAGTTCCGTCGGCCCACACGGCACGCAGCGCTTGGCCGTTCACGAGACCCTGTGCCGAGACGATGGCATGGCCCTCGGGCGTCTCGACCCACGCATACCCACGCCGCAGCACCTGCGCGGGGTCGAGCGCCGACAGGCGTGCAGCACGCGCGTTCAGCTGATCGCCATGGCGTTGGCTGCCTGTGCTCGCCGCCTGCCTCAAACGGGCCGAACGGTGCTGCAGTTCCTGCTGCCGCAGGCCCAGAGCCTGCCGCAAGGCGGCCTGGTGGCGCTGCGCCAGGTTCGCGAGCCGGGCACGCTCGGCGCCCACGCGCTGGGCCGGCAGCTTGAGGCGCAGCGCCAGGGTGTCGATCCGCTGGGCGGCGCCGTCCAGCCGCTGGCGCAGGCGGCGACGCATCAAATCCTCCGCCTGCGCCAGGGCGCGCAACAAGTCAGCACGCGCCGGTGCGGCCAGTTCAGCGGCGGCCGTGGGGGTGGGCGCGCGCAGATCGGCCGCCAGATCGGCGAGCGTGATGTCGGTCTCGTGGCCCACGCCGCAGACCACCGGCAACCGGCTGCCGCAAACCGCGCGAACCACGCGCTCATCGTTGAAGGCCCACAGGTCCTCCAGTGAGCCCCCGCCCCGGCACAACACGATCAGGTCGGCACCGCTGTCCTGGTTGGCGATGGAGATGGCGCGCACCACCTCGGCCGGTGCGGCTGCCCCCTGAACCAGCGTCGGCACCAATATCACTTCGACGTGCCCGGCGCGGCGGGCCAGGGTCGTCAGCACGTCGTGGATCGCTGCGCCGCTCGGCGAGGTGACCACGGCAATGCGCCGCGGAAAGGCCGGGATGGGCCGCTTGCGTGAAGGGTGGAACAGGCCCTCGGCTTCGAGGCGCGCCCTCAAGCGCAGGAACTCCTCGTACAGGTTGCCGGCACCCACCCGCTGCATGGATTCGACCACCAGTTGCAACTCGCCGCGCGCCTCATAGACAGCAAGGCGGCCGCGCAGTTCGACCTGCTGGCCGTCGGCCGGCGCAAAGGGCACCATCTGCGCTGCGCGCCTGAACATCGCGCAGCGCAGGCCGGCGCCCGAGGTGTCCTTCAGCGTGAAGTAGCAGTGGCCGCTCGCAGCCCGGCTCCAGCCCGAGAGTTCGCCGCGCACCGCCACCGCCGAGAAGCGTGCGGCCAGCGCGTCGGAGACCGCCAGCAACAGGCTGGCGACCGACCAGACCTGCAGGGAACCGGGGGGCGTGTCGAACATTCGGGGCGCCTGTTTTTGTGGCAATGTGTCTCGGGGCGGCGCGGAATCACGCGGTTCGTGGGGTTGCGCGCCGTTTGCCCACAGTGTTTTCCACAGCGCCTGGGGACAGTTGGTTCAGGCGGGCGGAGGGCCTGCGCGTTCGGTTCATAATCGACCGTCCTGTTTCCCCGGGCCCTCGGGCCAGAGGCTCACTTGCTGTCGATCATACAAGCCGCTGGGTGGCCGATTTGGCCCTTGATCCTGTGTTCGGTGGCCGCCTTGGCCCTGATATTCGAGCGTGCCACGGCGCTGCGGCGCAGCCGCATTGCCCCCACGGGGCTGGTTGACGAGGTGCTGCAGGTGCTTCGCCAGGGCATGCCATCGAACGACACCCTGGGCAAACTGGCCGGCAACTCGGCGCTCGGCGCCTTGCTGGCCTCAGGCATTCGGATGGTGGTGCAGGACCCACGCTGCACCGAGACCCTGTTGCGCGACGGTTTCGAGGCCGCCGGGCGCTCTGCCGCGCACCAGCTGGACCGCTACCTCAACGCGCTCGCCACCATTGCATCGGCAGCCCCCTTGCTGGGCCTGCTGGGCACGGTGATCGGCATGATCGAGATCTTCGGTTCGCAATCGCCAGGCAGTGGCGGCAACCCGGCCCAGTTGGCACATGGCATCTCGGTGGCCTTGTACAACACCGCCTTCGGGCTGATGGTGGCCATCCCGTCGCTGATGTGCCACCGGTACTTCCGTGGCCGCGTCAACGACTACCTGCACGATATGGAGCAAGGCGCCGAGCGCGTTCTTCACCACCTGCTGCGCATGCAGGCAAGGGGCTGAGCCCAGCATGGACTTCCGTGGCGACCGGCACGACGAGCCCGAGATCAACCTGATCCCGTTCATCGATGTGTTGTTGGTGATCCTGATCTTCCTGATGCTGTCGACCACCTACTCGAAGTTCACGGAGCTTCAGGTCAACTTGCCCGCCGCCGACGCCGAGGCGGCGAAGGACCGCCCGGCGGAAATCATCGTCGCCGTATCGGCGGATGGGCGCTATGCGGTCGACCGCCAGGCCGTCGAGGGCCGCAGTGTCGAGTTGCTGGCCGCAGCGCTACGCTCCGCCGCGTCGGAGCGGCAGGATCCGTTCATCATCATTTCCGCCGATGCAACGGCGGCGCACCAGTCGGTCATCAACGTGCTGGACGCCGCCAGGCGCGCCGGCCTGGTCCGCGTGACCTTCGCGGCGCAAGGGCCGGGCAGCGGCAACAGCGCCTCGCCTTGAGCAGGCCCACCGTGCCGGCGCCCGGGCTTGCCCGCCGCCTGTCGATCCTGTTGCAGGCCCAGTGGTGGCGCACTCGGCCCAGCCTGGCCATGCGGCTGCTGCAACCTCTCAGTTGGCTGTACGACGGCCTGGCCACCTGGGCCGAACATCGGCAGGGACCGGTGCAGACACTGGATGCGCCGGTGATCGTCGTCGGCAACCTGGTGGTCGGTGGCGCCGGCAAGACACCCACAGTGATCGCCCTGATCGATCAGTTGCGCGCCCTGGGTTGGACGCCGGGCGTGGTCTCACGCGGGTATGGCCGAGATGGCGATGGCCTCGTCGAGGTCGATGCCAGTTCACCCGCCACGCTCGTCGGCGATGAACCACTGCTGATCCACCGGCGCACTGGCGCGCCGGTGATGGTTGGGCCAGACCGTGTAGCGGCCGCAAGGTCCCTGCGGCGGGCGCACCCCGAAGTCGATCTGCTGCTGGCCGACGATGGCCTAGGCCAGCGCCGGCTGCCGCGCGACGTGGAACTGGTGGTCTTTGATGGGCGTGGTGCTGGAAACGGACTGACGCTGCCAGCCGGGCCGCTGCGCCGGCCGCTGCCGTCCGACTTGCCGGCACGCATGCTGGTGCTCTACAACGCCGACGCCCCGAGCACCCCGCTGCCCGGCCTCACAGCGACACGTTCATTGGCGCCACCGGTTCCGCTGGCGGCCTGGTGGGCCGGCAACCGGTCGCCAACGCTGCCCTGGTCGGCCTTCCATGGGCGCCGATTGCTCGCCGCCGCCGGCCTCGGCGAGCCCGAGCGCTTCTTCAAGATGCTGGAGGCTGAAGGCCTCGACGTCGACAGGCTCGCCCTGCCAGACCATGCCAGCTACACCCCCCTGCCCTGGCCGACCGGCACACGAGAGATCCTGGTGACCGAGAAGGACGCAGCCAAGCTCGCGCCAGACGCCGTGGGCTCCACGAAAGTCTGGGTCGTGGCGCTAGACTTTCGGCTTCCCCCGGCGCTGATGCAGGAGTTGCAGCGCCGCCTTCCCCCGCCCCCCTCACACCCTGCCGCCCCATGAGCCTGGATCACCGCTTGACCGAGATGCTGGTTTGCCCCTTGTGCAAGGGCCCCCTGACCCTGAAGCGCGACGGCGATCAGCGCCCCATCGAACTGGTCTGCCCGGCCGACCGCCGCGCCTACCCGGTTCGCGATGGCATCCCGGTCATGCTGGACAGCGAAGCCCGGGCCCTGCCCGCCGAGGAAGAGGTGTGAGCTTCTCGGTCCTGATCCCGGCCCGGCTGGCCTCGACTCGCCTGCCGAACAAGCCGCTGGCCGACATCGCGGGCAAGCCGATGGTGGTCCGCGTTGCGGAGCGCGCGTCGCGTGCAGGCGCCCGGCAGGTCTGGGTGGCGGCCGACAGCGAGGTGACCGTTGCCGCCTGCGCAGCGCATGGTGTGCAGGCCCTGTTGACGCGGACCGACCATGTCAGCGGCAGCGACCGCCTGGCCGAGGCCTGCGAGTTGCTGGGGCTGGACGGCGACGAGGTGGTGGTCAACGTGCAGGGTGACGAGCCCTTGATCGAGCCGGCCCTGATCGCCGACTGCGCAGCGCTGCTGCGGGCCCGGCCGGAGTGTGCGGTGGCCACCGCCGCGCATGTCTTGGCCGACCGTGCCGAGTTCGTGAACCCCAATGTGGTCAAGGTCGTTTGCGATCTGGCGGGCCGGGCGCTCTACTTCAGCCGGGCACCGATGCCCTGGTGGCGCGACGGCGCCGGCCCGGCGGGCCCTGCGCTGCCGGAGGGCCAGGCCCTGCGCCACATTGGCCTGTATGCCTACCGTGCGGGTTTCCTGCGGCGCTTTCCGAGCCTGGCGGTCTCACCGCTGGAGCAACTGGAGTCGCTTGAGCAGTTGCGTGTGCTCTGGCACGGCGAGCGCATCGCCGTGCACCGGGCCGCGCAGGCGCCTGCCCCGGGTGTGGACACCCCCGAGGATCTTGCACGTGTCAGGGCCGTCTGGCCGGGCACGGACTGAGCCACGGCGTCAGGAAGACGCAGGTTTTCGCGTGCTATCCTGCCCCGAAATACCGCATCAACAAGACACGAGACAACCACCATGCGATTGATCCTGTTGGGCGCCCCTGGTGCCGGCAAAGGAACCCAGGCGGCCTTCATCTGCCAGAAGTACGGCATCCCCCAGATCTCCACCGGCGACATGCTGCGCGCTGCGGTCAAGGCTGGCACGGCCATGGGCCTGGCCGCCAAGAAGATCGTGGACGCCGGCGCGCTGGTCAGCGACGAGATCATCATCGGTCTGGTCAAGGAACGCATCGCCCAGCCGGACTGTGCGAACGGTTTCCTGTTCGACGGCTTCCCCCGCACCATCCCGCAGGCCGAGGCCATGAAAGAAGCCGGCGTCAAGCTGGATCTGGTCCTCGAGATCGACGTGCCCGACGAAGCCATCATCGAGCGCATGAGCGGCCGACGCGTGCACGTGGCTTCGGGCCGCACCTACCACGTCAAGTTCAACCCGCCCAAGGTAGACGGCAAGGACGATGTCACCGGCGAGGAACTCATCCAGCGCAAGGACGATGAGGAAGCCACGGTGCGCACCCGCCTGCAGGTCTACCAGAGCCAGACCCGCCCGTTGGTCGACTACTACAGCCAGTGGGCTGCCACCGGCGACACCCAGGCGCCGCGCTACCGCCGCATCGCCGGGATCGGCACCGTCGAGGAGATCACGGCACGAGCGCTGGAGGCGCTGGGCTGATCCTCGGGTCGGTCACTTCGCCCTCCCCCTCTTCGGGCCGCGATTGCGGCCCGTTTGCATTGGAACTCGGCAGCGCCTTCGATCACGCCGATTTTTGACTCACAATTGACGTTTACGTCAACGTCAAACGGGCCCACACGCCGCCCGCACCGCAAGGAGAATCCATGGACATCGCCGGCAAGGTATTCATCATCACCGGAGGCGCCTCGGGCCTCGGCGAGGGCACCGCCCGCATGCTGGCCGCGAATGGCGGCAAGGTCGTCATCGCCGACCTGCAGGTTGAGAAGGGCCAGGCACTGGCCGCCGAATTGGGCGGCAGCTTCGTGCGTTGCGATGTCAGCCAGGAGGCCGACGGCCGCGCCGTCGTGGCTGCGGCCACCAGCCTGGGCAAGTTGATGGGCCTGGTCAACTGCGCTGGCATCGCGCCGGCCGTGAAGACCGTCGGCAAGGACGGCGCGCACCCGCTGGACAGCTTCACCAAGGTCATCATGGTGAACCTGGTTGGCAGCTTCAACATGATCCGCCTGGCTGCCGAGGCCATGTGCAAGAACGCGCCTGAAGCCACGGGCGAGCGCGGCGTGATGATCAGCACGGCCAGTGTCGCAGCCTATGACGGCCAGATCGGCCAGGCGGCCTATGCAGCCAGCAAGGGTGGCGTGGTCGGGATGACGCTCCCGGTGGCCCGTGACCTGGCCCGCAACGGCATCCGCAACATGACCATCGCGCCAGGCATCTTCGGCACGCCGATGCTGTTCTCCATGCCACAGGAAGTGCAGGACGCATTGGCCGCCAGCGTGCCCTTCCCCAGCCGCCTTGGCCGGCCCGAGGACTACGCCAAGCTGGTGCATCAGATCGTCACCAACGACATGCTCAATGGCGAGGTCATCCGTCTGGATGGGGCCATTCGCATGGCGCCGAAGTGACACCTGGAATGGAGTAGTTCAATGGCCGTGCCGGACATCAACGCACTCGAAGCCCAGGCGCTGCTGGCTGAGCGGCAAGGCCAGCGGGCCACCGCCGCCCGGTTCTGGGCTGAGATCCTGGCCGCCGATCCCCGGCACTACCGGGCGCTGATGGCCCACGGCCAGCACGAAGCCCTGCGTGGAGACCTCGAGTCCGCCAGGCTCGCGTTCCTTCGTGCGGCTGAACTCAACCAGCCCGACCCGACCCCGTGGATCCAGGTGGCTCAGATCCACCGCACCCGCCGGGAGGACGCGCAGGAGGAGGATGCGCTGTTCCAGGCGCTGAAGGTCGATGCCGGTGACCTGCTCGCCCTGCTGATGCGCGGGCAACTCTACGAGAGGCAAGGCAAGACCCACCTGGCCGCCAAGGCCTTCGGAGCAGCCACGGTGGTGGCCCCTCCCAGAGACCGCCTCAGGCCGGATCTCCGGCCTTTGGTGGCGCATGCCGCCACCTTTGGTGAGCGCTATGCGAAGACCATGGCCGAGTTTGTCGACGAACGGCTCGATGCAGCCTACCGGGACTGTTCCGGCGAGGATCTGGACAGGTTCCGCCTCTCCATCGACATCATGCTGGGCCGCAAGCGACGTTTTGATTCCAAGCCGGCGCAGTTCTATGTTCCCGGCCTGTTGCCGGTGGAGTTCTTCCCCCGTGCTGAATTTCCCTGGCTGGATGCCATCGAGGCAGGCACGGACAAGATCAGGGCAGAGTTCCTGGAAGTGCTCAAGTCCGACGACGGCTTCACGCCGTACATGACCTACCCGGCCGACCAGCCCTTGGACCAGTGGGTGGAACTCAACAACTCGCCGCGCTGGAGTGCTTACCACCTGATCAAGGACGGCCTGCCTGTCCCGGATGGTGCGGGCAAATGCCCCGAAACGATGCGCTTGCTCGCCGGCGCGCCACAACCAGATCAACCCGGGCGCACACCCGTGGCGCTCTTCTCGTTGCTGAAGCCTCGCACGCGCATACCGCCCCACAACGGCGTCAGCAATGCCAGGCTGCTGGTGCACCTGCCGTTGATCATCCCGGAGGCCTGCGGCTTCCGTGTAGGGAACCAGACCCGAGAGTGGGTGCCCGGCAATGCATGGGTGTTCGATGACACGGTTGAACACGAAGCCTGGAACAACAGCGACAAGCTGCGGGTGATCATGATCTTCGACATCTGGCACCCCCGCCTGTCAGCCGCTGAGCGCGCCATGATCTCGGCCATGTCCTGTGCGTTGAACGAGTTTGCCGGCCCCCCCGGCGGCTACGCCGGCTGAGCAACCCCGCGCGCAGATCGCACTTGAACAAAAAAAGGGCCGTGCATTGCACGGCCCTTTTGCATGCCACCCGGCGAGCCGGGCGGAATGTAGTGGCTTAGAACTTGGCGTTGAACGTCAGCGACACGCGACGGCCCAGCGCGTCGTACACCACCGGGTAGGTGTTGCCGTTCACGAAGCCAGCGCCGTTGTTGCGGATCGGGGGATCCGTGTCCAGCAGGTTGTTGATCGCCGCCGACAAAGTGATGTTCTTGGTCAACTTGTAGGTGGCCGCGACGTCGAAGTAGTCCTTCGACGCCAGCGACTTGACCAGCGGATCGGGGGCACCCACACCGGCCAGGATCGCGTTCGAGCTGGTGCCCTCAGCGTCCACCGAGTCGATGTGGCGCCAGTTGAGCGACAGATCGACGTTCCACGGGCTGCGCCAGGTCGTGCGCAGCGAATGGCGCCACTTCGGAGCCGGCGTACCGCAGGTGTCGCCATAGTAGCCCGCGCAATCGTACGAACCCAGGCCCGGGGCATCCTCGGCCTCGAAGCTCTGCAGCAAGGTGCCCTTGAACGAGAAGTCCAGGCGGCCCATGCCGGCCAGGCGCATCTGGTAATCGGCACCGATGTCCAGACCCGTGGTCTCCCTGAACGACAGGTTGTTGTTCAACGCGACGATGTAGCCATCGGCCGTCCACAGGTCGCCCGTGGCGGCGCTGCGATGGATCAGATCGCAGTAGTACGGGTCACCGGTCTTCAGGCACTGGTTCAGGGTCGTCACGGCCGGCAAGCCGCCGATGACCTTCTTCACCTTCAGGTTGAAGTAGTCGAACGTGAGGTTCAGGTCTTTGATCGGGTTGACCACGAAGCCCAGGGTCCAGCTGTTCGAGACCTCAGGGTCCAGGTTCGGGTTGCCGCCGAAGATGGCGTTGTACTGGCCAGCCGGGCTGTTCAGGTCGTCACCGTACTGGCTGTCCTTCAGGCCGGTCAGCCGGCACTGCTCGATCGTGGCGGTCGGGGTCGGGCCGCTGCAAGGATCGCCGGCTTCGTTGTCGTACAGGCCCAGGCCTTGGGCCTGGAACAGTTCGATGATGTTGGCCGCACGCGATGCCTTCTGGGCGCTCGCACGAACCTTCACCTCGCGGACCGGCTGCCACTCCAGGCCCAGACCCCAGGTGCTGGTGGTCTTGCCGGTGCTGTAGTCCGAGTAGCGGAAGCTGGCGTTGGCGGCCAGCAACTCTGCGAACGGTGCCTTCTCGATGATGGGCATGCGCAGTTCGGTGAACACATCCATCACGTTGAAAGAGCCGCCCAGGCCGATGGTCGGGCCACCCTGGCCGGCGAGGTCGCCGGTCGTGAAGGCCTGGTCGGTGCTGAGATCCATCTCTTCGGTGCGGTGCTCGACGCCGACCGCCAGGCCCAGGCCGCTCTTGGCCCACGGCGACTTGACGCCGTAGCTGGTGAGGTCACCATTGACCGAGGCAGAGATCACCTCGGTGGAGGTGAAGCCCTTCTGGAAGCCCGGGGTTTGCAGGTAGGCCAGCGCTTGAGGCGTCACACCACCGATGGCAAAGATGTTGTAGGGCACGCAATTCGGGTCGGTGCCATCGAGCGCCGAGCGGCAGACCGCGTTGCCGGCGCCATCGTCGACCACGTCGAACGCACGCGCGATGCGGGTGTTCGAGAAGTCGTTCTTGTAGGTCTCCTGGTAGACGACCTTGCCGACCACGGCCGACACGTCATAGCTCCAGTTGTCGCCGATGTCGCCGTTGATGCCGACCACGCCGCGGTACGAGGTGTGGCGGATGTCGTCTTGGCGGCCACCACCTTCGGTGTTGCGACGGCCGATAAACATTGGTGCCGTATCGCCAGACTTGTTGAACGTCAGGCCAAGGTTGTTGCCTTCATCGTCTACGGCAGTGATGTTCTGGGCGTGGATGGCATCCTTCCAGGCCTGCGACAGCAGCGGGTTGTCGTACTCGATGTTGTAGAGCGCTCCACCATAGAAGGCGCCGCTGGGGGCAATCTGCGCCACCGTGCGGTCGTCATGGAAGCCGAACTCGCCATAGATCTTGGCAGCGGGGCTGATGTCGTAACGTGCCTG
>CAYJEC010000018.1:0-16059 GCA_964369025.1 uncultured Ideonella sp.
CCTCCTGGGTGCGCTCCTTGCCGGCGAAGAACTGCACGTCGTCGATCAGCAGCAGATCCAGGTTGTGGTACTTGGCCTTCAACTCGTCGAAGGTCTTGCGCTGGTAGTTCTTGACGACGTCCGAGATGAACTGCTCGGCGTGCAGGTACAGCACCCGCGCATTCGGGTTGTCGGCCAGCAAGGCGTTGCCCACAGCGTGCACCAGGTGGGTCTTGCCCAGGCCGACACCGCCGTAGATGAACAACGGGTTGTACATGGCTCCGGGTGCGCCTGCCACGTGCAGCGCCGCCGTGCGGGCCATCTGGTTGGCACGGCCGGCCACCAGGTTGTCGAAGGTGAGCGCGCTGTTCAGGCGGTGGCGGTTGGCGGCGGGTGGCAGATGGGTCACCGGGCCGCGCGGCGCGGCGGGCGAGATACCGGGCTCCGCGGGATGACCGATGGCCGGGTTGTGGCCGTTGGCAGCAGAAGGCGATAGAGAAGGGCGGTCGGCCACGTCGGCCAGGATCTGCGCTGCAGACACCGGCTGGCCCGCCGAGGCCCGCCCGGTGCCCGGACGGGTGATGAAGCCACTGGTCACCGGAGCGGTGTCACGCGGCGCGAGGCTGAGTTCCAGCCGAACCGGCTTGCCGGCCAGTTCGCTCAGCACCTTTTCGATGCGCGCACCGTATTGCGAGCGGATCCAGTCGAGCTTGAACCGATTCGGCACGCGCAGCGAAGCCACCACGCCTCGCTCGCCTTCATCGGTGATGTCGGCAGGCGGCAGCGGGCGGATCCAGGTGGTGAATTGCTGTTCGGGCAGTTCGATCGCGAGACGGTCGCAACCCCGCTGCCAGAGATCAAGGCTCATTGTGGACAAGTTCTTTTCGAGCGGGCGAATTCTAAGCGTGGATCGGCAGGCGGAGGGCCTGGTTATCCACAGTTTTTTGCGGGCGGTCAATCCCCCCGCCAAGCCGCAGCGCGCGGTGCAAGTGTTTGACCGGGAAAGCATTTCTTGCTCTAATAGTGGGTTTCCCGAATCGGGCCTCAGGGCCTTGAGCCGCCTGCTGCGGAAGGCATCGCATCGGTTTTCACCAAAACCGAAAAGACACACCAGGCAGCACCGGCAGTGCCGGGGCCTTCAGTCACCAACCAAAGTCCAACACCATGAAGCGCACTTACCAGCCTTCCAAAGTTCGCCGTGCCCGTACCCATGGCTTTCTCGTCCGCATGAAGACCCGCGGCGGCCGCGCTGTGATCAACGCCCGCCGCGCCAAGGGCCGCAAGAAGCTCTCGCAGGTCTAAGCGCCACGCCATGATCGGCCGCATCGTGCGTCCGGCCGATTTCGAGCGGGTGCTGGCAACCACACCGCGCTCCCGAAGTGCTCACTTCGCTGTTCACCATGTGGCCGGCTCGCCTTCGCGCGCCCGCTCGGCAGTGGAAACCGGTCCCTCCGTGGGGGTTGTCCCGGTCTTATCACCAGAATTATCCACAGGCTTGCACCAAAACCGGCTCGAGTCTGTGGATGAGTCCAAACCAACGCCTGTTCTCGGCCACTGGCTGGGACTGGTGGTGCCCAAGCGGCACGCCAAGCGTGCGGTCACTCGCAACCTGATCAAGCGGCAGATTCGCACCGCCATGGCAAGCCATGCCGGCAACCTGCCCGGTGGCTTGTGGGTTGTGCGCCTGAAGCAGCCGTTTGACCGAAAGCAGTTCGTGAGCCCCAGCTCAGATCAGCTGCAGCAGGCTGCCCACGCCGAGGTCGCCCAGCTGTTCGCTCGGGCCGTGTCGGCTTCGGCCGGCCCAGGGCGGGCAGCATGAGCTGGCTCCATGTGGTTCTGAACGCCCCGCGCCGGGTGCTGATCGGGCTGCTGCGGGCCTACCGCCTTCTGCTGAGCCCGTGGATCGGCAACCAATGCCGCTTCGTGCCGAGCTGCTCGGCCTATGGCATCGAGGCGCTCGAGCGCCACGGCGCACTGGCCGGCAGCTGCCTCACGGTGGCCCGGTTGGCCCGCTGCCACCCCTGGTGCGAGGGCGGGCTGGATCCCGTGCCTCACACCCGGCCCCGACTCTTCACCTCCCTGCTGTCCACCGCCCGGCCCGCGCCGGCAACCGACGGCCCCGATTCCCCCGAGTTTCCTTCCAGGCCTTTGCCATGACCGATATGCGCCGCACCCTGCTGTGGGTGGTGTTCACGATGTCGCTCGTCCTCTTGTGGGACGCGTGGAACAAGCACAACGGGGAGCCCACGCTGTTCGGGGCCCCGATTGCGGCACCGGTGGTGGCCGCCTCGGCAGCCGGCTCCGCACCGGGGGGGGTGCCCGCCGCCGCCGGCATCGCCGCTGCCCAGGACGCCAACGCGGCGCCAACCGCGGCCCCCGTGGCGAGCGAAAAGTTCGTGGTCACCACCGATGTGGTGAAAGCCACGCTCGACACGCTGGGCGGCAGCGTCACGCGTCTGGAACTCAGCACCTTCAAGGATGCCGAGAACCCGGATCAGCCGGTGGTGTTGTTCGACCAATCCAACGCGCGCCGCTACATGGCGCAGACCGGCTTCATCAACGCCACCCCGGGTGGTGCCCTGCTGCCGCGACACCTGAGCACTTACACCGCTGTTCCGGGCGAGCGCAGCCTGGCAGCGGGCGCATCGGAGTTGAGGGTGCGCTTCGAGTCGCCGGAGATCGGCGGCGCCAAGCTGGCCAAGACCTACACCTTCAAGCGAGGCGAGTACACCATCGGCGTGCAGCACGAGCTGACCAACGTCGGCAGCACGCCGCTGCAGCCTCAGCTGTACCTGCAACTGCTGCGCGACGGCTCGGCACCCTCTGGCGAATCGTCGTTCTACTTCACCTTCACCGGCCCGGCGATCTACACCGACGCCAAGAAGTTCGAGAAGGTCGAATTCAAGGACATCGACAAGCGCGGCCCGAAAGACCCGCCCAAGCACGCCACGCAGGCCAGCGACGGGTGGGTCGCCATCGTGCAGCACTATTTCACCAGCGCCTGGCTGGTGCCGGCGGGTGCGCCGCGCGAGTTTGTCACCTCCAAGGTCGGCGCCGACTACACCGTGGCCATGGTGCAACCGCTGGGCGAACTGGCCCCAGGTGCCACGCTGAAGCACGAATCCACGCTCTATGCCGGCCCGCAGGACGAGAAGAAGCTCGCCACCCTGGCCCCTGGGCTGGATCTGGTGAAGGACTACGGGATGCTGACGATCCTGTCCAAGCCGCTGTTCTGGTTGCTGGATCACCTGCACGGCCTGCTCGGCAACTGGGGTTGGGCCATCATCGCGCTGGTCGTGCTGCTGAAGATTGCCTTCTATTGGCTCAACGCCGCAGCCTACAAGTCGCAGGCCAAGATGAAGGCGGTCAACCCGCGCATCATGGAGATGCGCGAGCGCCTCAAGGACAAGCCGCAGGAGATGCAGCAGGAGATGATGCGCATCTACCGCGAGGAGAAGATCAACCCGCTGGGCGGCTGCCTGCCCATCGTGGCGCAGATGCCGTTCTTCATCGCGCTGTACTGGGTGCTGCTGGCCTCGGTGGAGATGCGCGGTGCGCCCTGGCTGGGCTGGATCACCGACCTGGCGGCGAAAGACCCGTACTTCATCCTGCCGGTGCTGATGACCTTGTCCAGCCTGTTCCAGGTCTGGCTCAACCCGACGCCACCGGATCCGGTGCAGGCCAAGATGATGTGGTTCATGCCGCTGATCTTCAGCTTCATGTTCTTCTTCTTCCCGGCCGGCCTGGTGCTGTATTGGCTCGTCAACAACATTCTGTCGATCGCCCAGCAGTGGGTCATCAACCGGCGGCTGGGCGTGAACTGATCCCGGCGTGACGCATCACACGAAAGCCCCGCTCTGCGGGGCTTTTTCTTGACGATTGTTGTTCAACGCACGTGGCGCAACGCCGATCATCGTGCTGCGGGGTATGACCGGACTCAACGGTCTTTCGAGTGACCGGCTTCAGCCAACGATGGCTGGGGCCGGCACTCCCCCCGCGCCAACACCCCCACGTTGGCAGGCCGCGCTCGCGGACAATCGGCCGGTGCAGCTCGGCCGCCACCATGACCCCATCATCGCCATCGCCACCGCTCCCGGGCGCGGGGCGGTCGGCATCGTGCGCGTGTCGGGCCGCCGTTTGCAGCCGCTGATCGATGAGCTGATCGGAGGCCCGTTGACGCCGCGGCAGGCACGCTATGGCGCCTTTCGCGACATCGACGGCCAGGCCATCGACCAAGGCCTGGCGCTCTACTTCCCCGCCCCGCATTCCTACACTGGCGAAGACGTGCTGGAACTGCAGGCCCATGGCGGCCCGGTGGTGCTGCAACTTCTGGTGGGCCGCTGCCTGGAGGCTGCAGCGGCTGGCGCCCTGCCCGGCCTGCGCCTGGCCGAGCCAGGCGAGTTCACCGAGCGGGCATTTCTCAACGACAAGCTCGACCTGGCCCAGGCCGAGGCCGTGGCCGACCTGATCGACGCCAGCACCGAGGCAGCGGCCCGCTCGGCCAGCCGTTCGCTGAGCGGCGCCTTCTCGGTGGAAATCGACAGCCTCGCCGAACGCATCGTGCGGCTGCGCA
Source organism: uncultured Ideonella sp. (assembly GCA_964369025.1). Taxonomy (GTDB): domain Bacteria; phylum Pseudomonadota; class Gammaproteobacteria; order Burkholderiales; family Burkholderiaceae_C; genus Ideonella. The sequence continues at coordinate 4,553 of CAYJEC010000018.1, forward strand.
TGCTGGTGGAGGCGACGCTGGATTTTCCCGAGGAAGAGATCGACTTCCTCGAGAAGGCCGACGCGCGTGGCCAGCTCGCCACCATCGTCGCCGAGCTGGGCCGCGTGCTTGGCCGCACACGCCAGGGCGCCTTGCTGCGCGAGGGGCTGCGGGTGGTGCTGGCAGGCCAGCCGAACGTCGGCAAGAGCTCGCTGCTCAATGCCCTTGCCGGCGCTGAGCTGGCCATCGTCACCCCGATCGCCGGCACCACGCGCGACCGTGTCAGCGAGACCATCCAGATCCACGGCGTGCCAGTGCACGTGACCGACACCGCCGGGCTGCGCGCAGAGGCCACCGATGAAGTCGAGCGCATCGGCGTCGAGCGCAGCTGGGAGGCCATCGAGTCCGCCGACGCCATCGTCTTCCTGCACGACCTGACGCGGCTCCACGAGCCGGCCTACCAGGCCGCCGACCGCCAGATCACCGAGCGCCTCCGCCAGGCGGATCCCGCGCGGATGCTGCATGTCTTCAACAAGGCCGACGCGGCATCCGGCGGCGAGCCCGAGCGCGCCGGGCTGATGCTTTCCGCCCGCACTGGCGCCGGGCTTGATGCGCTTCGTGAGGCCCTTCTTCAGCGTGCCGGCTGGCAGGCCACGGCCGAGGGCCTGTTCATCGCCCGCACCCGCCATGTGCTGGCCTTGCGCGAGGCGCAGGCCCACCTGGCCGCCGCCGCCGAGCAGGCCGCCCAGGCCGATGCGGCGCTGGATCTTTTCGCCGAGGAACTGCGCCTGGCACACGGGGCGCTGCAGGCCATCACCGGCGCCTTCAGCGCCGACGACCTGCTCGGCGCGATCTTCAGTAACTTCTGTATCGGCAAATGACAGCAGCCGCCACCGCGCGGCTTCCACCGACAAGCGGGGCCTGAGCGGCGACGAGCGTAGGCCCACGGCTTGCGGTTCCGGGGTGCGCTGCTGATAATCCCGCCCATAGAACCATCACGATGGCTGTCGGATCCGGCAGCTGCGCTGGCTGCCAATGGAGGGGGCCTCGCCCATGCCTGTCGAGAATCTGTTGCAAGCAGTCCAGACCCTGAACGCCGACGATGCGTTCCGGGCGCGGCTCGATGCGGGCCAATGGCGCCAGCTTTCCGCGTTCATGCAGCAGTTCAAGCTGCGTGCCGGTGACACCCTGATCCGCTACCGTGACATGGATCGGGTCATGTATCTGCTTGAGAGCGGTACCTTGCAGGTCTTTGTGCCTGACAGCGGCCCCGCCCGGCGCCCTGTGGCCATCCTGCGGCCCGGTGCGGTGGTTGGAGAACCCACGCTGTTCGGCGAAACGCCCCGCATGGCCCAGGTGGAGGCGATGTCTCCCAGCGTGATCTGGGGCCTCACCCGCAACCGTTTCGACGAGTTCGCCCAGCGGCAACCCGAGATGGCACTCGAGTTCCTGCGTGCCGCCGGCTCGGTGATGGCCGAGCGCATGCGCGCCAACCTCGAACGGGGCATGCCCGCAGCGTAGCGGCGCTTCGCGCTCAGTGTCAATTTAACCCGTCAGCAGCTTCGCTTCGGCGAGGGCCAGGGTTTCGGGCAGGCCTGACAGCACCAGTGTGTCGCCGCCTGCCAGCTTGAACTGATCGTCCGGCGTGATGGTGCGGCCGTCGGCGCGGCGCACCGACACCACGTTCACCTGCAATGCATGCAGCGCCAGGTCGGCGAGCGAGCTGCCCACGGCGGCCGCAGCATGCGGCAGGCTCACGGTGCGCAGCCGGGCCTGCTGCAACTCCTCCACCGTGTCGTCATCGGCGCCGTGGAAATAGCCGCGAAGCAGGCTGTATCGCGCATCCCGCGCGTCGCGGGTCAGGCGGATCACCCGGCGCATCGGTACCCCCACCAGCGCCAGCGCATGGCTGGCCAGCATCAGCGAGCCCTCGACGGCCTCAGGCACCACCTCGGTGGCACCCGCCGCGCGGAGTTTCTCCAGATCGGTGTCGTCGATGGTGCGTACCACCACGGGCACATGCGGCGCGTGCTGTCGCACCAGGCGCAGGATCTTCAGCGCCGAGGGCGTGTCCGGGTAGCTCACGACCACCGCGCTGGCGCGCGCCAGGCCGGCGGCCATCAGGCTTTGCAGGCGGGCCGCATCTCCAAAGACCACGCTTTGGCCGGCTGCCGCCGCCTGGCGGACGCGGTCCGGGTCCAGATCAAGCGCCATGTAGGGCATCTTCTCCTGGTCCAGCAGCCGGGCCAGGTTCTGGCCGCTGCGGCCGTAGCCGCAGATGATGATGTGGGCCTCGGTGCGGATGGCCTTCTTGGCGATCGCGGTGAGTTGCAGCGACTGCAGCATCCAGTCGCTGGTCGACAGCCGCATCACGATGCGGTTGCTGTAGATGATGATCAGCGGTGTGGCCAGCATCGACAGCACCATCGACGCCAGCACCGGGCTCAGCCACTGTGGCCCGATCAGCCGGTTCTCGGCACCCAGCGTCAGCAGCACGAAGCCGAACTCGCCCGCCTGTGCCAGGTACAGGCCCGTGCGCAGCGCAACCCCTGGCGCTGCCCGGTAGGCGTAGGCCAACGCCGCCACCAACGCCGCCTTGGCGGCCACAGGCACCAGGGTCAGCGCCAGCACCAGCGCCCATTGGTCCCACAGGGGGCGCCAATCGAGCTTCATGCCGATGGTGATGAAGAAGAGACCCAGCAGTACATCGTGGAAGGGGCGGATGTCGGTCTCGACCTGGTGCTTGTACTCGGTCTCGGCAATCAGCATGCCGGCCAGGAAGGCGCCCAGGGCCAGCGAGAGGCCAGCGTATTCGGTCAACCAGGCCAGGCCGAGCGTGACGAGCAGCAGGTTCAGCACGAACAGCTCGTCGCTCTTGCGGCGGGCCACCAGGGTGAGCCACCAGCGCATCAGGCGCTGCCCGCCGACGAGCAGCAGGGTCAGCATCACCCCGGCCTTCAGAAGCGCCAGGCCGAGCGAGCGAGCCATGTCGCCGCCGCTGGAATCCAGCGCGGGGATCAACACCAGCAAAGGCACCACGGCCAGATCCTGGAACAACAACACGCCCATCACCCGCCGGCCGTGCTCGCTTTCCAACTCCAGCCGCTCGGCCATCATCTTGACGACGATGGCCGTGGACGACATGGCCATGGCACCGCCCAACACCACCGCGCCCTGCCAATCAAGCTCCCAGGAGCGCGCCGTGAATGAGAACAGCCAGATCATCAGGCCGTTGCCGGCCACCGCGCCGGCGATGGTCAACACCACCTGAGACATGCCGAGCCCGAACACCAGCGTGCGCATGCTTCGCAGCTTCGGCAGGTTGAACTCGAGCCCGATGACGAACATCAGGAACACCACGCCGAACTCGGCGAGGTAACGCACGCCGCCCGAGTCCTTCGCCAGCGCCAGCGCGTTGGGGCCGATCAGCACGCCGACCGCCAGATAGCCCAGCATCGGGGGCAGCTTCAGGCTGCGGCAGACCACCACGCCGCCCACGGCGGCGACGAGATAGAGCAGGACCAGTTCGAGGGTGGATGCCATGCAGAAAGCGCAGTGTCGCCAAGGCCATGCTGCGCGCGCGGCGCACTTCGCAGGCAGGATCCTAGAATCCCCCCATTCTGAACCCAAGCCACCACTTGAATCACCCGACACCTGCCTTCGACGCCGAACGCGCCCTCGCCCTGGCGCGCGAGACCTTCCAGATCGAGGCTGCTGCGTTGCAAGGCGTGCAGGCTCGGCTGGACGCGAGCTTCGCGAATGCGGTGCGGGCCATGCTGGCCACCCGTGGCCGCGTGGTCGTGATGGGCATGGGCAAGAGCGGCCATGTGGGCCGCAAGATCGCCGCCACGCTGGCCTCCACCGGCACGCCGGCGCTGTTCGTCCATCCCGCCGAAGCCAGCCACGGCGACCTGGGCATGGTGGCGCCGGGCGACCTGTTGCTGGCCATCTCCAACTCGGGCGAGAGCGACGAGATCAATGCCATCTTGCCGGCGGTGCGCCGCCTTGGGGTGCCGATGGTGGCGATCACCGGCCGGCTGGAGTCGACGCTGGCGATGCATGCCGAGGTGACCTTGTCTTGCGCGGTCGAGCAGGAGGCCTGCCCGCTGAACCTCGCGCCCACCGCCAGCACCACCGCGCAGATGGCGATGGGCGACGCGCTGGCCGTGGCCCTGCTCGACGCGCGCGGTTTCCGCGAACACGATTTCGCCCGCTCGCACCCGGGCGGCGCCCTGGGCCGCAAGCTGCTGATGCACGTGCACGACCTGATGCGCACGGGTGACGCGCTGCCGCGCGTTTCTCAGGACACCGGCTTCATCGACATGATGCATGTGATGACCGACAAGGGCCTGGGCTTCGCGGTCGTGGTGGATGGTGACCGGCCCCTGGGCATCTTCACCGACGGCGACCTGCGCCGCCTGCTCGAGACGGGCGCTGACCTGCGTGCGCTCATCGCCCGCGAGGTGATGCACACCGAACCCAAGCGGGTGCGCGCCGACGCGCTGGCGGTGGACGCCGCCGACCTGATGGAACGCCACAGCATCACCAGTGTGCTGGTGGTTGGTGCCGACGGCGAGCTGGTCGGCGCGCTCAACACCAACGACCTCCTCCGCGCCAAGGTCATCTGATGGCCCAAGCCGCCCCTGCGCTCAGCTTCCCGGCCGAGCTGCTGCTCAAGGCGCAGGGCGCCGGCCTGGGCATGAAGGCGGCGATCTTCGATGTCGACGGCGTGCTCACCGACGGCAGCCTGTTCATCGGTGAAAGCGGTGAGCTGTTCAAGGCTTTCAACACCCTCGACGGCCATGGCCTGAAGCTGCTGGCGCAGGCGGGCATCCTGCCACTCGTCATCACTGGCCGCGACTCTCCGGCGGTGCGGCGTCGTGTCGCCGATCTCGGCCTCGTTCACGCCGCCTACGGGGCCCATGACAAGCTGCGCGCCGCACAGGAGCTGCTGGCATCGCTGGGCCTGGCATGGGGCGATGTGGCGGTGATCGGAGACGACTGGCCCGACCTGCCCTTGTTCGCGCGCGCCGGCTTTGCGTGTGCGCCCGCCAACGCGCACGTCGAGGTGCGGGCCGTTGCCGACCATGTCACCACCGCCCGCGGCGGTGCTGGGGCCGCCCGCGAGTTTTGCGATCTGCTGCTGGTTGCCGCGGGCCGCTATGCGGCGCTGCTCCAGGGGCAGCTGACCACCCTCGACGGCACTTGAGGCCATGTCGGCTGAGCTGCATCTGCCCGACCTGCCCGAGGTGCCGGTGGCCATTGGCGCGCAGCCAACGGCAGGCGAGCGTCGGCTGCGCGAAGCCTGGGATGTGCGCTTGCGCGGACTGCTGGGAACCTACCTGCCGCTGCTGCTGATGAGCGCGCTGGCCGTGGGCACCTGGTGGCTGGCCAAGCAATCGCCGCGCGCGGTCACAGAGCGGGTGACCGTGGCGCCCCGACATGACCCCGACTACACCGCTCGCCGTGTGGTGCTGGAGCGCTTCAACGCGCAGGGCCAGCGGGTGGTTCAGGTCGAGGGTGAGCAGGCTCGTCACTATCCGGACACCGACGAGATCGAGATCGACCGCGTCAACCTGAGCGCCACCGGTGTGGACGGCCGCCAGACCCAGGCCACCGCGCGCCAGGCCGTGGCGGCAGGGGACAGCTCGCGCTACAGCCTGGAGGGCGGCGCCCGGGTGCTCAGCACCGGGGCCGATGGCCACACGGTGGAGATCGAAGGCGAGCACCTGGTGGTGATGGCCAAGGAGCGCCGGGTGCGCGCCGACAGGCCCGTGGTGGTGCGGCAAGGCGGCAGCGAATTGCGCGCCGACGGCCTGGATTTCGACGAGACCACGCAGCGCCTGCAGCTTCATGGCCACGTGCGTGGCCGCCTGTTGCCCCAGGAGCTGAAGGCGACCGGCCGATGAGCGAGACGCCGCTGGTCTTCATCACCGGCGCCTCCAGCGGCATCGGCCAAGCCTTCGCAGAGCGCTACAGACGTGCGGGCTGGCGGCTGGCGCTGGTGGCACGGCGCGCGGTGCAACTGGAGGAGTGGGCGCGGAGCCAGGGCTGGCCAGCCGGCAGTTGGCGTGTCTATGCCGCCGACGTGCAGGACACCGACAGCATCGTTGCCGCAGGCTTGAGCTGCATGGCCGAGCAGGGGCTGCCCGACGTGGTGATCGCCAACGCCGGCATCAGCATCGGGATGGACACCGCGGTCCGCGAGGATCTGGAGGTCATGCGCGAGACCCTGGCCACCAACAACCTGGGCCTGGCAGCCACCTTTCACCCGTTCTTGTCGCCCATGCGCGAGCGGGGCCATGGCGCGCTGGTCGGCATCGCCAGCGTGGCAGCGATCAGGGGCCTGCCCGGCCACGGAGCCTATTGCGCCAGCAAGGCCGGCGTGGTGGCTTACTGCGAGAGCCTGCGTGGTGAGTGCAGAGGCTCGGGCGTGGCCGTGGTCACGGTGGTGCCTGGCTATATCGCCACGCCGTTGACGGCGGGCAACCGTTACCCGATGCCGTTTCTGATGAGCGCGCAGGACTTTGCCGACAAGGCGTTCCGCGCCATCTCGGCAGGAGCCAGCTATAGCGTGATCCCCTGGCAGATGGGTGTGGTCGCCAAGCTGCTGCGGCTGCTGCCAAACGGCTGGTACGACCACCTGCTGGCCGGCCGCGGCAGAAAGCGCCGTCGCGGCGAAGCCTGACGCCACTGGCTGAGCCGACCCTAATAACGTCAAAGGGCGCAGCGGTTTCCCGCTGCGCCCTTTTTTCTATCGCGCTGGGCGAAAAGCTCAGTGCTTAGTAGCCGCCGCCGCGGTTGCCACCGCCGCCGCCGCCACTGCGACCACCGCCGCCACCGCCGTAGGGGCTGCGGCCACCGCCACCGCCACCACCGCCGTAACCGCCGCCGCCACCACCACCACCACCGTAGGGGCTGCGGCCACCGCCGCCACCACCACCACCGTAGCCGCCGCCACCACCGCCACCGCCGTAGCCACCGCCACCGCTGCGGCTACCACCGCCGCCACCGAAGCCACCCGGACGCTCTTCGCGCGGGCGGGCCTCGTTCACGACGATGGCGCGGCCTTCGAGGGCTTGACCATTCATGCCGTTGATCGCGGCTTGCGCTTCGGCATCCGAGCCCATTTCGACAAAGCCGAAGCCCTTCGAACGGCCGGTGTCGCGGTCCATCATGACCTTGGCGGACGTGACAGTGCCGAATTCGCCAAACGCTTGTTGCAGGGAGTCGTCACGCACGCTGTAGGCGAGGTTGCCGACGTAAAGCTTGTTTCCCATGGGGAAAGCTCCTCAATCTCTCAAAACACAAAGACCATGTGGAGCTTCAACCCAGCGTGAACCCATCAAGCGAAGGTGCCGCGTCCATACACAGCAAAACTGGAGCAACGCGCTGACCCTCAGACAAGTTGCCCCAAACCATTATGAGACTATTTCCACGGCCACCGCAAAGTATGGAATTGGAAAGTGTCGTTTTTCCACGCCGTTTCACTGCCCGTGGTAACGCTGGTGAGAATGAGCATCCATGAATGCCCCCCGCATCGTCAGCCTGGTGCCCAGCCTGACCGAACTGCTGGTAGCCCTGGGGCTCTCCCGAGCACTCGTCGGCCGCACTTGTTTCTGCATCCACCCGGCCGAGGTGGTGGCTGGAATCCCCAAGGTCGGAGGGACCAAGGACGTGCAGATCGAGCGCATCCGTGCGCTGGCACCCACCCATGTGCTGGTCAATGTCGACGAGAACCGGGCCGACACCGTGCAGCAGCTGCGCGGGTTCGTGCCCCACATTGTGGTCACCCACCCATGCGCGCCGGAAGACAACCTGGGTCTGCTCGATCAGTTGCTCGCCTACTTCGGCCATCTGCCGGGTGTCGCCGAGCGGGCCGCGGCACTCGCTGACGAAGTGCGGCAGGAACTTGCAGTGACCACGCCGGCCGGCTTCATGCCGGCGCGGGTGCTCTACCTCATCTGGCGCGATCCCTGGATGACAGTGGCCCGCGACACCTACATCTCCCGCATGCTGGCTCGGGTGAACTGGGCCACGCTGCCGGAGGCCGACGGCGGCCTGCACGGTGCCGCTCGCTACCCCACGCTGCGTGGCGACGAGCCCTGGCTGGCCGAGGTGGACGAACTGCTGCTGTCCAGCGAGCCCTACCGCTTCGGCGCCGAGCACCTGGCACAGGCGCAGGCGCTGTGCCCGCGCGCCCGCGCCAGGCTGGTCGACGGCGAACTGCTCAGCTGGTACGGCCCGCGAGCGGCCGCGGGCTTGCGCTACCTTCGCGGCCTCGCCGCGCCCGCCACAATCGGCGCATGGACCTGCTCAAGCCCCTGATCGCGCTGCTGGCGATCGTCAACCCGATCGGCGTGGTGCCCTTCTTCCTGCACTTCACGCAGAACTTCAGCCCCGAGCAGCGTCGCCATACCATGCGGGTCAGCGCCACTGCGGCCTTCCTGGTGGTGTCGATCAGCGGGCTGGCCGGGCTGAAGATCATCGAGTTCTTCGGCATCACGATCGCCAGCTTCCAGGTCGGCGGCGGTCTGCTGTTGCTGATGTCGGCCATCCACATGCTCAATGCGCAGCCGGCCGAGAGCCGGCGCGAAGACGTGGACCAGGGGCATGAAAAGGCCGAGGCCGGGGCATCGATCGCTGTCGTGCCGCTGACCATCCCGCTGCTGACGGGGCCGGCGACGATCTCGACCATGGTGATCTATGCCGAGAAGACGCGCACCTTCTGGGAGCACGCGGTGCTGGTCGGCTACGGGGTGGTGATTGGCGCCGCGGCCTACCTCGCGTTCGCGGCTTCCGGCCGCATTGCGCGCGTTCTCGGGCAAACCGGCATCAACGTGATGACCCGGCTGATGGGCCTGATCCTGGCGGCGATGGCCGTCGAACTGCTGGCCGACGGGCTGGTGAAACTCTTCCCCGTGCTGGCCTCGCACCTGGCACGCTGACCATGGCTGCACCTCTGTACGACCACATCATCGTCGGCGCCGGCACCGCCGGCTGCCTGCTCGCAAACCGGCTCTCGGCCGACAGCCAAAAGCGCGTGCTGCTGATCGAGGCTGGCGGCAACGACGACTACATGTGGATCCACATTCCCGTGGGCTACCTGCACTGCATCGGCAACCCGCGCACCGACTGGTTGTTCCAGACCGACGCCGACCCTGGCCTGAACGGCCGCCGGCTGCGCTATCCGCGCGGCAAGGTGCTGGGAGGCTGCTCCAGCATCAACGGCATGATCTACATGCGCGGCCAGGCGCGCGACTACGACGCCTGGGCAGCACACACCGGCGACACCAGTTGGCGCTGGGACCACTGCCTGCCCTACTTCAAGCAGCACGAGGACCACTGGAAGGGCGCCGACGCGCTGCATGCTGCGCCCGGCTTCGACCCCACCGGCGAGCGCTCGGGCGGCGAATGGCGCGTCGAGCGCCAACGCCTGTCGTGGGAGATCCTCGATGCCTTCGCAAAGGCCGCGCAGGAGGCCGGTATCCCCGCCACCGCCGACTTCAACCGCGGCGACAACGAGGGCGTGGGCTACTTCGAGGTCAACCAGCGCAACGGCGTGCGTTGGAACGCCGCCAAGGGCTTCCTGCGGCCGGTGACCGAGCGCGACAACCTTCAGGTGTGGACCGGTGCACCCGTGAGCCGGCTTCTGTTCGAGGATGGGCCCGACGGCCGCCCGCGCGCCTGCGGCGTCGAGGTGCAGCCGGTGGGGGGTGGCGCGCCTGTCCAGGCCCGTTGCCGCGGGGAGGTGGTGCTGGCCGCCGGCGCCATCGGCACGCCGCAACTGCTGCAACTCTCGGGCATCGGCCCGGGCGACTGGCTGCAGCCGCTGGGCATCACGCCCTTGGTGGATCTGCCGGGCGTCGGCGGCAACCTGCAGGATCACCTGCAGATCCGCGCAGTGTTCGCGGTCGAGGGCGTGAAGACGCTCAACACGCTCGCCTCCACCTGGTGGGGCAAGGCCGGCATCGGGCTGGAGTACCTGCTCAGGCGAAGCGGGCCCGTGAGCATGGCGCCGTCGCAACTCGGTGCCTTCACCCGATCGTCGCCCGAGCTGGCGCACCCCAACCTCGAGTACCACGTGCAGCCGCTGTCGCTGGACGCCTTCGGCGAGCCGCTGCATGCCTTCAATGCCTTCACCGCCAGCGTCTGCAACCTGAATCCCGAGTCGCGCGGGCGGGTGCGCATCACGTCGCCACGGGCCGAAGATGCACCGTCCATCCTGGCCAACTACCTGTCGACCCCGGGCGACCGCCGGGTGGCGGCCGAGTCGCTGCGCCTCACCCGGCGCATCGCCACCATGCCGGCCCTGGCCCGCTACCAGCCGCGCGAGGTCAAGCCCGGTGTCGAGTTCCAGACCGACGACGAACTGGCCCGCCTGGCCGGCGACATCGGCACCACGATCTTTCACCCGGTGGGCACCTGCAAGATGGGGCCGGCCGACGACCGGCTGGCTGTGGTCGACAGCCAGTTGCGGGTGCGTGGCGTGGCCGGGCTGCGCATCGCGGATGCCAGCGTGATGCCGACCATCACCAGTGGCAACACCAACTCGCCCACGCTGATGATCGCCGAGCGTGCCGCGGCCTGGATAGGGCAGGGGTAAGCCCGGATGGGCGGCGGGCCCGCGCACCCTTAGAGTGCGCATTCTTTCGGCGCGTAGCCCCAAAGGGGTGCGTTGCTGAAGGGGGTCCGAGGAGACAAGTCCGGGCCAAGAAATACAACTCGTCGAAGCCCCCCGCGGGCCCTTACCCCTGGGCCGCGCGCGTGACACTGTGAAATGCAAGGGCGCCAGCCAACCGCTGGCGCCCTTTGCTTTTGGGGCGCCCCGCCGCAGCCCGGTTCACCGGGCTCCGTCGTGCCACCGTGCACGGGTGGTGAGGGTTCGCTCCGATGCGCCGTTCCCCGGCGGCTGGCTACGCTTGCCCGACAAATCTCACACGCGGCCTCGAGCCGACCCAACATGAACGCCACCGATACCTCCTTCGGCTTGCCGGTGCCTGCCGAATCCCTGGCCTTGCAGCGCCTTTACCACTGGGAACGCAGCACCCCGGACAAGGTGGCCTACACCCAACCGATGGGCGGGGGGCAGGTGCGCGAGTTCACCTGGAAGGAAGTGCTGGACCAGACCCGCCGGATGGCGGCGCACCTCCAGTCGCTGGGGCACCCGCCGGGGTCCAAGATCGCGCTCATCTCCAAGAACACCGCCTGGTGGCCGATGGCGGACTGGGCGATCTGGATGGCCGGCCACGTGTCGGTGCCGCTCTACCCCACCCTGGCTGCGGACACCATCCGCCAGATCCTCGAGCACAGCGAAGCCAAGTTGCTTTTTGTCGGCAAGCTCGACGGCTTCGACGGCATGAAGCCAGGGATTCCCGCTGAGCTTCCCTGCATCTCGATGCCGCTGGCGCCGGCCAACAGCTACCCCAAATGGGACGACATCATGGCCCGCACCGCGCCGCTGAAGGGTGAGCCCGTGCGCGCCGGCAGCGAGCTGTCGACCATCATGTACACCTCGGGCACCACCG
>CAYJEC010000019.1:0-15854 GCA_964369025.1 uncultured Ideonella sp.
ACTTCGACCGCGTGTTGTCGGAGATGAAACCCATGATCGGGTCGAGGATCGCGTCGTAGGCCCGCGGCAGGAAGAACAGGATGCCCCACATCCAGGTCGGGAAGCCCATGTCCTGCACCAGCACGACCATGAAGATGCCCAGTGCGGCCGGGAACATCTGGTTGGCGAGCATGCCCAGACCGAAGGCGACTTTCTGGCCGAACGGGACCTTGCGGCTCGCGGAGGCGGTGGCGGACATGTTGTCTCTCTCTCGTTCGGGTTATGTGAGCTCGTTCGGTATGTCGATCTCGACGGCTTCGACGCCCTGCGGGTCGAACCGTGCCTGAGCATGCTCGACCCAGCGCTGCGCGACGAGGGTGCGAACGCGCAGCCTGGTGCCCCGGCGGATGCGGTAGGGCACGCGGGCCAATGTGAAACCCAGGTTGCCGCCTTCCGGCAGTTCGGCCGCATCGATCAGTACCGGGTCGATGCGGATCTGCCCGTCCTGGAAGCGCAGGCCGAGTTCACCCCAGCGGGTGAGGATCTCCTCCTTCACCTGCCCGGTCATGCCCGGCTGCTGCGCGCCGCCCTCGCCGGGTGTGTGGCTGTACGGGTCCGCCGGGAAGGCGCCGTATTCGGCGGCAGGCTTTCGGTAGCCGAGGCCGTCGCGAACCCTGCGGTAGTGGGCCTTCAATCGGTCGAGTTCCGGTGCGCCGCGGTCTGAGGCTTCGAAGACCTGGCCCTGCACCGCCAGCAGCAACTTGGCCACCATGTGCCAATAGATGCAACCCAGGCCCTCGTAGCCGAACATCGTCCCGGAGCGGCCGGTGAATTCGTGGTGCCTGAGGATGCGCTCGTACGCTTCAGCCAAGGGCTTCAGGGCGGCGCCGAGGTCAGATCCGGCGGCCTCCAGGTCCTCGCGGTTGGCCAGCGTCGGGGCGAAGCGCACGGTGCCGTCACTTTGCTTCTGAAGCAGGTCGGCTCGCCCAGACTCGAGCAGTTGGGCCACCACCGGCAGCGCGAGCGCCTGCTCGTCGAGCCGGTTTCGCTCGAGGAAACCAGGCAGGGCCCGATCGGGGTACAGCAGAAAGCTGTGCCGACCCGGCGTGTACATCGGGCTGGCAAACAGCGTGTCGAGCAGGTCGGCGGCTTCGCCGGGCGACAGCAGCCCGGCCGACAGCATGGCGACCTGGCCCTCGAGCATGGGGTACAGCCGGCCCACCTCCGCACGCTGCTCGGTGAATGTGACCACGTTGTAGCTGTCGAACAGGCCATCGTCTCGGCGTGCCGCGGCCAGCGTGGCGTCCACCAAGGGCAGCAACGCCCGGGCCAGTGCCGGCAACAGCCCATGCGGGGCCGTGGCGGCCTGGCGGCCCGCCGCGCCACGGTAGGCCTGGGCTCGCCAATCGTCGAGCAGCGCTCCGGCACCATCGACAAATGCACACCGCGCCCGTGCGTCGCCCACCGCAGCCAGCGGCGTGTCCTGCAGCAGCCCGGCAAAGCGGTCGAGTGCCGACAGGGTTGCCTTCGCCGCCACGAAAGGCCGGTCGGCGCCAGGGAGGTCGCGGATGAAGACCAGGAACCGCCGCAGTTGCGCCAAGGTGACGATCGACAGGCCATGGCCGGCGAGCGCGTTGTTGGCATCGTTCCATTCCGGCCGCTGGGTGTGCAACCACAGGCCTCCGCCTGGCACCAGGCTGCCAGCCTTGGCGAGCACGATGATCGCCAGCTTTTCTCCGAGCGTGGCCAGCACCGGCTGGCCCGCGGCATCGCAGACGCGCAGGCCGTCGCTGCCGATCTGCGCAGCCAGGCCATGGGCCCGCTCGTGAGCCGCGAGGTCGAACTCGATCGTCGATTTCGGATGCGCCACCTGTTCGGCATGCGGCTTCAGGCGGTAGGGCACATCCGCAAAGCTGAACAGGCAGCGGTCCCAGGCATCCTGCAGCAGGCCGGGGGAACGGGACTGCGCCGTCTCCAACAGGCGAAGCAGGTAGATGATCTGGTGATCGCCCCAATAGCCGATATGGCTCCAGGGGTTGTCTGCCTCCGGGACTTCCCAGTCGATGCCCTCGCGGCCGATGCGGTAGGGGTTGTAGCCGTCCGGCGTCATGGCGCTCAGGAAGACGGCGATGGTCGAGCCGGTGTAGGCGGGCTCGCTGCACAGCAAGGCTTCCCAGTTCTGGAAGATGTCGCGCCAGTTGCCCTGGTAATTGACCACGCGGCGGCCGGCGCTGTCGCGCACGCGGATCGAGAACCTGTTCCACGGGCGGCTCGGGTCACCGTGGCGGCGGCTGAATGTCAGCGGAAGGTACTCCAGAACCAGCCGCTCCAACTGTGCGCCACCGGCACGGCGCGCCGCCTCCAGGGCGGCCGACCGCTCGATGATGTCGGGCCAATCCTTGGCGATGGCAGCCAGTTCGGCCCCCAGCGCGTGGTGGCGCTGGGCGGCATAGGCCAGCAGGTCGGCGCGGTCGAGGCGTGTTCCGTCGACAAACACACCGCCACGCATGATGTTGAACAACACATTGGCACGGTGGTGCGCAGCGGCCATCGGGTCGCCGGATTGCTGCAGGCCGTCGGCGCGGGCCAGCAACTCGTTCACGCCGGCGGTGTTGCGAGACACGGCGTCACGGATCTGCTGCAGCGACGGGCTGCAGCCATCCAGGCGGCGTGACAGCTCGTAGGCGTCGACCTGCGACAGCGGCGCGTCGACCACGATCGACCACTCGGTCGCGGCTGCCCCCGTGCCCGGTGTGGCATCGAAATTCACCAGGAAAGCGCCGCGCCGGCCGCGCGTGAGCGTCTCCGGCTCGACGCACCCTGTGCGGCAGAACTCGGGCACCTGGTGGGCCGACAGCAGCGTGCGCGTTCCCTCGGGAAGGCCCGCATGCCAGGCCGCCAGGGCCAGGAAGGACTCCTTCGGCTCGGCACGGTCCCAGATCTGCGCGTACAGCGTGAACAGCCCGAGCCTTCCACCTGCGGCCGATTCGTTCCACTTGTAGGCATCGGTCAGGCTGCTCATGGTGCTGGAGTGTTCAAACCCGACCCCTGGCGGCACCAGATTCAGCAACCCGTCGAGCACCTGGACCGGCACCGGCCCGAGGGGGGCTTCGATCCGCGCGGTTCGCACCAGGCCCAGCTCCGCCGAGGTCGACCACTCCTGCTGGAACACCAGCCTGCCACCTGGATGTTCTTCGCGCAGACGCAGGCGGGTGCCGGTCAGGTTCTTCCACACCGAACGGTGGCCTCCCTGCCCATCGAGCCTCGGAGCGAACGGCTGCCAGAGTTCGGTGTGCTCCGGCCCGCCGAAGATGATCCAGGTGCGCGGACCGGTGTGTTCCCAGCGCAGGTGAATCTTGTCGACCGTCTCATAGGGGAAGAACGCACCGTCCGGGTCACCTCGCCCGGCAGCCAACGAGCCAGCCGTGGAGATGAAGGCCCAGAGGTCGCTGTCGCTCGCCAGGGCGACGAAGAACGGGGCCTGCGCGTCCGGGTTGTCGATGCGGTACCAGGACTCCCCGGCGTCGTCGACGAATGCACCAGTCATGGCCCGCGAGGGCCGGCCCTTGGAGTGTGAAATCGCTTTCATAGGCGCATCATAGTAGACAGCGGCAGCTCAGGAAACAAAGGTCGCGATGGATCGCGGCGGCAGCTCGGCGCGCACCTGCTGCCCGCCCAGACACAGGACGAAAGGCTGTGCGTCCTCGCTCCGGTTCATCACCACCGTGGACAGGGCGCCGGCCGGGTTGACGAAGGCCGTGCACTCCAGCACCTGCCGGTTCGACGCGCACAACACCCTGCTCGCGCCGGGCTGGACAAAGCGGCTGAAGTGACCAAGGTACCAGTAGGAACTCTGGTGGTGCAGCACATCGCCATCGGTATCGGCGAGGATGGGCGCGCTGCAGAGGTTGCCCACGTGGTTGGGGCCGCCGGTGCTGTCGAGAAGCAGGTTCCAGTCGATCCAGCCGACCGTCCAGCGGTTGATGTCGTTGATCATCGAGCGCGCATAGCGCTCGCCCAGTTCCCAGGAACCGGCGTGCGGCCCGCCCTCCTGGCACCCTTCGGTGAAGAGGAGTTGCTTGTCTGGCCAGGCGTCGTGCACGAGTTGCACGTGGTCGAAGTGATCCTCCCCGTACCAATGGAAGCCGGTGCCCCAGACAAAGGCCGCCGCCGCCGGGTCGGAGAGCACCACGTTGGCCCGCTCGACCATCAGGTCGCGGTTGTGGTCCCAGATCACGATCTTCACGTGCCCGAGGCCGGCGCTGTGGAGGGCGGGGCCGAGGTGGTCGCGCACGAAGTCGCGCTCCTCCTCCGCGGTGTAGATGCAGGAGTCCCAGCGCTGCACGGCCATCGGCTCGTTCTGTACCGAAACTCCCCAAACCGGTACGCCCTCGGCCTCGTAGGCCTGGATGAACCGGACATAACAACGTGCCCAGGCCTCGCGGCATTCGGCCCGCAGGTGGCCGCCGTGGTTCATCTGGCCGTTGCTCTTCATCCACGCCGGCGGGCTCCAAGGCGAGACGAGCAGGCGCAGCGGCGCCCCGGCGGTGGACAGGGCGGCCCGGATGAAGGGCAGCAGTGCCTGCCGGTCGCGCTCGATGCTGAAGCTGTCGAGCGCGAAATCGTCGGGCCGCTCCACATGGGCATAGTTGCCCAGCGCGAAATCGCAGCTGTTCATGTGGACGCGGCACAGCGTGTAGCCGTGCCCTTCGGTGCGGCTGAAGCAGTCCCTCAGAACCTGCTGCTGGTGCGCAGGCCCCAACTGCTGCCAGGTGACGGCCGCCGCCTCGGTGAAGGCCGCGCCGAACCCTTCCATCACCTGGAGGCGCCGGCCGGCGTTCACCAGCACCCGGGCCGGCTCCTCGATCTGACCCTCGGCGGTCAATGGCGCCTGCTCGGTCAACCGCGCGACACCGTCGCGGGCCGTGAGAAACCAGCGAACTGGCGGACAGGGCACCACGCCGCGCTCCCCCGCTACTTCGTCCAGGCGATGCCGTCGAGTGAAATGGTCGGCAGGCCGGTCGTGTTCAGGGCCTTGCCTGTCTGGTCAAAGATGTCGGAGATGGTGAAGCGGAACACCACCAGGCGCAGATCGATCTTCGGGTTGGCCGCGACAAAGTCCTTCAGGGGAATGGAGACCTTGCACCAGGTGTTGGTTGTGCAGTAGCCGTAGGCGTCGCCATTCTCCAGTTGGACGAACGCCTCGACCACGTCGCGGTCGTCGGTGTCGGTGCTGATGCCGATCTGGATCTTCCCGGGGTAGTTGTCGGTCTTCACCCAGAAGGTCAGGCTGCCGGTGGCGTCAAACGCTGACAGGTTCTCCGTCGGCGTGGCAGAGGTGTCGGTCCCCGGATCCGAACGGAAGAAGAAGCCCCAGCCGTAGTTCTCGGGAGTGGGTGACAGGGTCAGGATGTTCGTGCCCTCCGGTGCCGTGGCGTCGGCGGTGATGTTGCCGACGGTGCGTGAATACGGGTCGGTTCTCAGCCCAGGCGCCACGGCGTCGGCGAACACTGTGTAGCTGCTGCCGTCGACCGCCGGCTCGCTGTAGTCCGGCGGGATCCACTTGGCGGCATCGGCTTCGGTATAGGTGCCGGCTTCGCAGGTCCAGGTCACGCCGCAGGTGCCGCGGTCCTGGATGACATAGCGTGCCTGCCGGTCCTTGTTGAACAGCCCCCAGCCGTCGTCGGCGCCCTTCCAGGGCTCGTCGAAGGCCTGGAAAGTGAACACCATCTTGGGGCCGCTGCCGCCTTCGGCTGCCCAGGCCTGGAGCCGATCGAAGTACATCTTCTGATTGACACGCCCGGCACGCAGCGGAACGGCGGGGTCGCCTTCGAGATCGACGGCAAACCAACCCGTCTCGCCCACCATCATCGGCATGTCGGCCAGGCCAATCCTGTCCAGGAAGGCGCGCGACGCACCGAACTGCTTCTTGGCCTCATCAATCGCCGCGTCCATCATCGCGTCTGCACGCGTGGCGTCGCTGGCGCCCTTCTGGCGCCAGTCCCACAGCGCCCGGTCGTAGAAGGTGTCGAGCAGCGGATAGGTGTGCACCGAGGCGAAGTCGACGATGTCGGTGATGGCTTTAGGCGCCTTGTCCCAGAAGGCCCAGTTGTCGTCGGTCGTGACCGGCTGGCTCACCGCAGCCCGCACCTTGCCGAGATAGCGCGCCATCACGGCCGGGGGGATGGTGTTCGTGGCCCAGTAGACCATCGTCTCGTTGCCGACGCTGACCGCCTTCACGATGTCGCTGTAGGCGTTGGCCAGGCGGATGCACTCGTCCAGCTCGGCCTGGTTCCCGGCTTCGGTCGGGTGGGTCGGGTCCGCGGCGTTTGCGGCGCTGATGCTGTTCGGGTAGGCGCCAAGCATGACCTTCAGGTCCAGGGCGTTGTCCCGGATGACGTCGAGCACGATCTGCCCGAAACGTTGGCTGCTGAACAACCGGATGGAGCCGAAGCCAGCCGCCTCGATGAGTTCCAGATCCTGCTTGACGTTGGCAGGCGTGATCACCTCGACGCCGTTGGCGATGTCATCGACATTGCGCGAGGTGCGATAGGGTGAATAGTTGACCGACATCCGGGAGGTGAAGTCCGCGGACAAGGGCCGCTTTTCGGTGACCGACAGCGGTGACGGCAGGTAGCCGCCTCCGCCACAGGCCACCAGCACGGCGGTCAGGGCCAACGCCACGACAGGGGCAGCGTAACGATTCATGGCGCGCCGGGGCGCGCGGAGCCAGTTGAGCATCATGTGTAGCCTCGAACTCAGAACACGTAGAGGGCGCCGAGGGTCAGCCAGTTGCCCCGGTCGGCGACCCGCGAGTCGACGTTGGAGAAGGCACTGTGGCCAGGCATGGAGAGTGGCGCGAAGCCCTTCTGGCGGTACTTCACGGCGTTCACCGACCCGTAGAACTGGATCCCCTCGCCGAAGTTGTAGTTCAGCCCGGCGCTGGTGAAGAGTGCCGTGTTGCGCTGACCACGGTCGCTGGGGTTGTTGGTGCTGGCCCGCCCGAGGTGCGTCAGGCCGGTGCTCGCCGTCCACTTGTCCATGCGGTATCGCATGCCGAGCATGACATCCTTGGTGCGAGCGGCGTAGCCCGGGTTGGGCACGCCGTTGGCATCGAAGCCGCCCCAATCGACGTTGAACATCGCGTTCCACAGCAGCCCGCTGGTCTGGACTGCGTAGGCGCCGCTCCAGCGGTTCAGCCGGATGCCGCCGGAGAGCTCGATCCGCGAGTTCAACTGGTACTTGGCCAGAAGCATGACGATGCTCTGGCTCGAACCGCCCAGCTTGCCGTCGTCAGCAGGGTCGGAGGTCAGCGCCGTGAATGGGCCGTGGCTGAAGGCAGTGGGCCGGCCGTTCTCGCTCTGCTGGATCATGCCTTCGAGCGACAGCGGCCCCCGGCCATAGTGCAGCCAGTACTCCAGCAGCATCGGCTTGTTGCGCTTGAATGCGGTGTCGCCTTGGTCCCAGGTGACTTCAAGCACCATGTCGCCCTCGGCCACATCGAGGATCCGGGATGTGTACCGGACCGCGCTGGTCAACAGGCCGTAGCCGGCTCCGCTGTCGCTGAATGCCGGCGACATGCCGATGTCGGTGGCGTACGGATAGTCCGCCATGGCCCAGGTGCGTGAAGGGAACTTGCCGATCTGCAGCGTGCCGTAGTCCTCATGCTGCAGGGTGGCGTTCAGTTCGTACAGAACCCCTTCGAAATCGGGCTTGCCGTCACGGTAGCGCTGGCTCCAGAGCCCGGACAGCTTGAACCCGCGCGGCAGGTCGAACTTCGCGCCGATATTGGGCTGGATCAGCGTGCCGTTCGTGTCGTCTGCGCCGAACTTCTTGCCATAGACCAGATCGTCGGCCCACTTGCGGTGGCGGTCCTCGCCGGGCTCGCGCTGGCACAGGTCGCACATGTTGCTGCCCCATCCGATTTCGGACTTGGCAAAGCCCGTCAGCGTGAACGGGCCATACTCGAACGCGTGGGCGGCCCCAGCGGCGGCCAGACCCAGCACCAGGGCGCCCGTGCGGACGAGCGGGCGGGTGCGGTCTGCCCGTGCCGGACGGCAAGCTGTGGACGCGGGGCGGGAGGAATCGTGCTGCATTGGTGGCATACCCGGGGCTGATTTGAAAGCGCTTTCACAGAATAGTGCCGAGGGGGTCTGGCGTCAACGAAACAGCGCTGCGTATTTACCCTTGCGGGGCCCGCGCCACCGGGAAAAACCAGCCTGCCGTCGAGGGCATTCGCCAGTGAGGAATGGCCCTGGATACGGGAAAACTCGGGATCCGTCTGAAAGCGCTTTCACAAACAATCCGTCGGCAGGCAGGATTCTGCGCGAAGGGACCGGAATGAGACTGACATACATCTCCGCCATGGCGTTGCTGGCTGGCGTGGCCATGGCGATGCCGGCTGCGGCGCAGACCGAGAAGGTGGGCGCCGCAGCCTATGTGTTGTCGCCCAAGTCGCCAGACCGCGGCATGTCGCCGGCACCTGGCCGAACCGACGCCATGATGAAGACGGCGGCCCAGACCAACCAGTGGTACTCGGCCCTTCTCTTCAACCCCAAGCCCGAGGCGCTGTACGTACAGCCCATCACGGTCAAGGCCACACCAGCCGGCCTGGAATTCGCCCTGCCCTCGAAAGAGGTCGTTCCCACCGTGCGCCGGGATGTGGAGATCAAATTCCCGCACCGTGACCCGTTGGTGATCTCGCCGCTGGCCTTCGAGCCGGGCACGCCAAAGCTGGCCCGCGCCGACGACTGGTCGATCGACATCGCCATGGCGCGCGGAAGCGACGACATGCGTGTCACCGTGGCGCATGGCAGCCCCTATGCCTCGTTCCAGCTCACGCGTGGCGACGTGCGGGTGCGTTTGCCGAGCGCCGGCGATCGCCTGCACGCGGCCGCAGACCCTCGTGCCCTCGCGCTGAGCGTCAATGGCAAGCACTACGCCCTGTTCGGGCCGACGGGCGTCCGCTGGGAGCAGGCCTCTCCCACCGAATGGATCGGGCGCCTGCCCGAAGGGAAGGGCTACTTCTCCGCCGCAGCCATGCCAGACGGCCAGGCCGAGACGCTGGCGCTGTTCGCCAAGCACGCGTATGCGTTCATCACGCAAACACGGGTCGAGTGGCGTGTCGACGCCGCCAGCAACCGGGTCGAGACCACCTACAAGACCGACACCCGGCCGATGGAGGGCGCTGACGCAGGCCCCTTGGTGGCGCTCTATCCGCACCACTGGTTCAACAACCCGTCCGTCGAGGGCAAGCTGGGCGCTGCCTTCGACACGGTGCGCGGCAAGCTCCGCCTCCTGGCGGCGCCGCAGTTCAAGACCACCGCCACGTACCAGGGCTTTGTGCCGTACTGGCCTGGCATCAAGGAGTCTCCGCGCCTCGACGAACTGAAAGACCTGCTCGACAAGGACATGCGCACCGCGCGCCGGATGATGCTGCAGGAAGGCAAGGGCGCTTACTGGCAGGGCAAGGGCATCCAGCGCAACCTCAAGCTGGCGGACGTCGCCGAGCAGCAGGGCAATCTGGCCGCACGCGACCAACTGCTCGAGATGATCAAGAAGCGGATCGAAGAGTGGTTCTCAGGCACCAGCGACCGTGGCTACTTCCACTACGACAAATCGCTCGGCGCCGTGGCCAGCTACCCGGACGAGTTCTTCACCGTCGAGCAGATCAACGACCACCACTTCACTTACGGCTACTGGATCCGCACCGTGGCGGAGATCGCACTGCGCGATCCCGCATGGGCGGCGAAGGACAAGTGGGGCGGGATGATCGACCTTCTGGTGGCCGACATCGCCACCACCGAGCGCGGCAAGGCGGACTTCCCCTTCCTTCGCACCTTCGACGTGTACGAGGGCCACGCCTGGGCATCCGGCATCGGCCTGGGCGAGTTCGGCAACAACCAGGAAGCCTCGTCGGAATCGATCAACGCCTGGGCCGGCCTGATCCTGTGGGGCGAGGTCAACGGCAACCGGGCATTGAGCGACCTGGGCAAATACCTGATGACCACCGAGATCGAGGCCATCAACCACTATTGGCTGGACATCCATGGGCTGGTGTTCGCACCGGAATACAAGAACGTCGAAGTCAGCCAGGTATTCGGTGGGCAGTACATCCACAACACCTGGTGGACCGACGAGCCGAGGCAGATCAAGGGGATCAACATGCTGCCCATGACCACCGCCTCGACCTATCTGGGCCGCAAGCCCGACTACGTCAAGCGCAATCTCGACGCGTTGAAGCCCGAGACCGAAACCTACGAGAAGTACGGCAAGCGCCCGAGCAACCCACCGCCCAGGGACGTCTGGCAGGACATCTTCGCCAAGTACCTGTCGCTTGCCGACCCGCAGCAGGCCCTGACGCAATGGGACCGCTGGGGCTCGGTCGAACTCGGCGACACACGCACTGCCACCCTGCACTGGCTGTTGAACCTGCAGGCCATGGGCACGCCGGATTTCGCGGTCACCGCAGACACCTCGCTTTACGCCGTCTTCAAGCGGGCCGATGGCAAGCGCACCTACCTCGCCTTCAATGCAGGCAAGGCCCCCCTCACGGTGCGATTCAGCGACGGCAAGCAACTGCTCGTCGCGCCAGGCACGCTCGGCACATCCTCATGAACCGTCATTTCAGATCCCACTTCCGCGCGGGTAATCCCGAGGATTGGGCGCCGACCTAGGGAAAGCCTCAGGATACGGCGCTTGTCAATCCAAACCCCGATCACTATGCTCGCATGAAAGCGCTTTCAGAACGCCATCGGCGCGGCCCCAACCGGCCACGGCTCGATGGAAGGCACCGCGACATCCGCACAACCCGTCGACCACGCACAGACACCAGCACGCAGGAACTCACGCCATGACCCAGCTCACCTCGAAGTTCACCCTGTCCGCCTGCGCACTGGCGGTGTCCGCCCTCCTGGCGGCCTGCAGTGGCGGCGGCGTTGAGCCGCCGCCCGACACCGTGGCGCCGACCCTGACGATCACCGACAGTGAAGACGGCGACACCGCCACCGCCGCGGTGACCTTCACGTTCACCTTCAGCGAAGACGTCGGCACCAGCTTCGTGGCCGAGGACATCCTCGTCACCGGCGGAACCGCAGGCACACTGACAGCCGTCAGCGAGACGGTCTACACCTTGGTCGTCACGCCAGAGGCAGAGACCACCGGCACGATCGAGGTCAGCGTCGCGGCTGCCAAGTACACCGACCTTGCGCTGAACCCCAACGAAGGCGCCAGCACCGCGTCGCAAGCCTTCGACACGGTGGTTGTGGTCCCGCCGGAGCCGGCATTCATCTCGTGGGACGAGGCCGAGGGCGAGTCGCCCGTGTCGGACATCGGCGCCTACGGCGACGCCTCCCCGACCGTTGAAGCGGCGCCCACCGGTGGCAGCGGCAACGCGCTCAAGATCTCCCGCAGCGGCGCGCAGAACTTCGGCGGCACCTACTTCACCGTGACCCCGGCATTGCCGTTCACGGCCGACAACAAGACCATCACGGCACGCGTCTACGCCTCGCGCGCCGGTGCGGTGATCAAGTTCAAGGCCGAGGTCCCGGGCGACTCATCGGTGGAGGTGGCGGCCACCGAGGCGGTCGCGGCAGCCAACACCTGGCAGACCCTGACCTGGAACCTCACCAGCGTCAACCTGGCCAAGTCCTACACCGTGATCGCGATCTCGCCCGACGTGGATGTGAACATCGGCGGCGCGCAGAGCTACTGGCTCGACGACATCACGGTGACCACCACCGACGGCGGCGGCGGCGGCGGTGAACTGCTGACCTTCAGCTCCGGTTTCTCGGCGGGCAGCCGGACGGCGGAAGGTGGCGAGTTCGGCGGCTTCAGCGGCAGCAACCTGGACAGCTTCCAGTGCAACGGCCAGCCACAGAACTGCGGCGCCGGCGGCACCTTCTCGGGTGACGATTCCAGCGGCTTCTACTACTACTACCAGACCACGACGCCTGCCACCGCGCTCTATGCGGGCATCTATGTCCTGGCACCGGGGGTGGTGGGTGGCCTCAGCGGCTCGGCAGACACATCCGGCATCCAGATCGACGGCCAGACCGCGCTCAAGTACAACTTTGGCCAGAACGCCGAGTGGTTCGCCACGAACACCAAGAACTACATGATCACGCTGGACTTCGGCAAGCTGTACACGGTCGCCGGGAACGCCTGTCACCTGCAACTGCGCCGGGTCGTGGAGCCCACCTCGGCGGCGGCAGCCGACTACGCGATCGACCTGAGTTCGTTCACCGTGGCACAGGATTGCGCGACAGGCCTGTCGGCCTCGGCGATCCTGGCGGTGTCGCCCATCAGCCAGGTAGCCTTCCAGGCCGCAGGCGGTACGTCGGCCCTGTCCGACGGCACACGGACGAGCGGAGCAAACCTGAGTGTCGTCAACAACGGCGTCTATCCGACGACGCTCGTGGTGAACGGCGCCATCACCTTCGAGTGAGGGCCGGGCTGCGCTGAACTGATCCCAGGAAACGACCATGCACTTTCATCTCCGTCTCATCCCGGCCGTCGCCGCAGCGTGCCTGCTGGTCTCCTGCGGTGGGGGCGGCGGCACGGATCCGGGCGCCTTCCCGAACCCGGACAACACCTCCAGCGCCGGGGTTGCCGTCGACGGATACCTGAGAGGCTCGACCGTGCTGTGCGACAGCAACGGCAACGGCGTGGCCGATTCCGGCGAGCAGACCGTCGGTACTGGCCGGACAGGCCGGTTTGTTTTCGAACCGGCCTGCTCGGCAGGGCTCGTGGCCTACGGCGGCAGCAGTGTGGACACCGGGCTCGCCTTCGTGGGAGCCATCCGCACCCCCGCCGGCGGAACCGTGATCTCGCCGCTGACCACGCTGGTCGCTTCCGGGTTGACCCAAGCGCAGGTGCTTGCGGCCTTCGACTTGCCGGCCGGCACGGATCTGCTGACCGTGGACCCAGCCAAGACCACCGGCGGTGCGCTGGACAACCCAGCCTTGATGCGCAGCACGCTGGTGGCGCAGCAACTGCTCCAGAAGGTGGCCGAGACCCTGGCCGGCCTGGCCGGAGAAAGCGACGCCACGGCCGTTCGTGCGATGTACACCGCGGTCGCCGATGCGTTCGCCGCCACCTTGGTATCAGGGGATCCGCTGGCCAACAACGGCGAACTCGACGAGGATGTGATCGCCGGCATCGTCGCCGACGCGGCCGATCGTGCACAGGCGCTTTACACCTTCACCAGCCCGGTCAACTCCGAAACGCTCGGCATCGTCATGGCCGGCGCCCTGGCGATACAGGCCGAAACGATTCTGGTCGCCAGCGAGGACGACCTCGCCACGGTCACCGCGGAGGCCCAGACGAACGGCCAGATCGAGTCCTTCATCGTCACCAACGTGGGCCTCTTGAACGTCGAGCCCGGCACTGCAGCTGCGGCACTCAGCACCCTGCTGCTGGCGCAATTGAACCCCTATCTCGCACTCGTCGACGACGAGATCCGGCTCGTCAACGGATCGAGCGAAACCGCCTACGCCTTCGAAGAATTCCAGTCCACAGCCGGCGTTTCCCTGGCCTGGCCGCTGCCCGAGCCGATGATGATGGAGTTCAGCATCAGCGATCCGGCCGCCTACACGCCAGTGAGCGGGCAGGTCATCAGCGCTGCCGTGTCGATCACCGAGACCGGTGGTGGGCAAGGCAAGCTGCTGGCCTACATCGACAATGTCGCCATTCAGCGCACCAGTGGCGGCCTGCGGATCGTCGTGCCCACCAACGCCTCGGCGATCGTGTACGGTGTGTCGAGCGACGGCGCCAAGAAGGCCGTGGTCGACTTCGGTGACGGCGTGGTCGGGGTCGGCAATACCCTGTTGACCACGGCAGGCAGCACCAACAGCATCGCCGTCGGCGAAGTCATCAACTACGCCATCAACCAGCTCAGCAATGACTTCTCCGACATCTACGGCCTGCGTGGTACCTACGACATGACCGTGACCCTGAACGGCGTCGAGCTGCGGCACGCCGACGGCAGCCTGCTGCCCGCTGTCAGCGTGACGGTGCCCACCGAACTGACCGAAACCGGGGGTGTGGCGGACAGCCGCACCGTTGCCGGGCGCGGCCTGGTGGGCCGCTTGAAGCTGACCGACTGACATGGCGGCGCGGTGGCCCCTGGCAACGACACCGCCCGTCCTGCAGGCCGCCTGGGCGGTGGCGGCCTGCCTGATAGCCGCTACTCCTGCCGCCGCCGCGCCGCAAGATGTGTTGCTGAGCGCCATGCCCGAGCGGTTGGGCGAATCGGGCCACCTTGAGGCCAGCACATCGCGGGTGAACCGCCGGATCAACTTCTCGGAGCCTGAGGACGACCCCCGGCTTGCAGCGGCGGCAGCCAACGGTGACTATCGCAGTACCCAGATCGCGGGAGCCTGGCAGGTGCGCGACGGCACCTGGTTGTCGGGGGCGCTGTGGCAACGCCAGATCAGTGACGGCATCGACACCTTCAGGTACCAGGGCTGGCAGGTGTCAGGTCTTGTCCGTGTCAACGAACCGGAGGGCCTTGTGCCCGCCGTGGCCCTGCGGTTGTCTGCGTGGGGGAACCAGGCCGATGTGACCGAGACGACGACGCCTGTGCGCGTGCCCGGCGCCATCCTTGACAGCGTGGCCATCGCCCGGCCATCCGACCGCCAATGGCAACTCGACCTGATCGGCACCTGGGTAGCTGCGCCGACGCTGGACATCACGGGGGTGATCGGGGCTGGGCAGGTGCAACTCGGTTATGGCGATCTGTCAGCAACCACCACGCGCAATGGTTGCCGATACAACCTGAGCTTCAACGGAAACGACATCTTCGGCACGCTCGCCGAGCCCTGCACCGGCACGGGTGGCGGCGTCATCCAGCAGTTCTTCGACAGCAGCGGCGAATATGGTGTCGACGTCGCGAAGGAGATCGCATGGGGCGGGACTTTCCTGCAGGCCGGCTTGAACGCGTCCTGGCGGCAGGGGCCGTGGACCGTGCGTGGGGGCATGCTGATGCACCGCATCCAGCGCCGGGCGGTCGACAGCATCGCCGAGGCACGGGGCCAGCGCACCTTCAAGGGTGCGCGCCTGCTGGCGCTCGAGGCTTCGCACCAGTTTCATGACCACCTGACCCTCTTGCTGCGGCTGGAAGCCAGCGACCACCTGTTCATGGCCGACCTCCCGGTGACCTACAACTCGAGTACCTCAAGTCGCTTCGGTGGCCGCTTTTCCCAGGCCACGCTCGGCCTGCGCGCCAGCTTCTGATCGGCTCCCTGTTGCGATCCAGCCCCATGCCCCCGCACCCATGAACACCGCTTCACATCCCCGCTTGCTGGGCGACATCGGTGGCACCAATGCCCGGTTCGCGTGGCAGGATGCCCCGGACGCGCCGGCCATCGACGTGGCCAACTACGGTTGCGCGGAGCACGCCACGCTGCTCGATGCCATCCGCTGCTACCTGTCGGACCACGCCAAGCCCGTGCCCTACGGCTGCGCGATCGGCATCGCCAATCCGATCACCGGCGACACCGTGCAGATGACCAATCACCACTGGTCGTTCTCGATCACTGAGCTTCAGCACCATCTGGGTGTGGCCAGAATTGCGGTGATCAACGATTTCACCGCGCTGGCCTTGGCGCTGCCGTCGCTCAAGCAGCACGAGCTGCGACAGATCGGTGCTGGCTCCGTGGTGACAGGCGCACCGCTCGCCGTCCTGGGCGCCGGGACGGGTCTGGGCGTGTCGGGCTTGCTGCCACGGGCGGGTGGCGGTTTCGTCCCCATTGAAGGCGAGGGCGGCCACGTCACGCTGGCCGCTACCGACGCCTACGAGGCCGAGGTGCTCGCGTGCCTTCGCGACCACTTCGGACATGTCTCTGCGGAGCGGGTGCGGTCGGGCCCGGGCCTGG
>CAYJEC010000020.1:0-15763 GCA_964369025.1 uncultured Ideonella sp.
GACAGGAGCCTCAGCTCCGAGCGCAAAGCCCAGAGCGGCTCGTGCCAGGGCTTCGGCTTCGGCCAACTGGCCACTGCGCGCCAGGATGGGTGCGCGTACGGCGCGCCACAGGGCCTGGGCTTCTACGTCGTCCGACGCGGCCGCCTGCTCGGCGGCGAGAGACAGCTCCAGCGCCTCGGCGTCACGCCCCTGGTCGCGCACGATGCGCGCCAGCAACGCCGCCATGGTTGACAGCAGGTAGGTCTCGCCGGCCTGGGTCAGGAAGGCCATGTCGGCCCTCACCGCGACTTCGGCGCCGGGCAGGTCGCCAGCCAACAGTTCCACCCTCGCCAGGTCGATGCCGGCCGATGCCGCGATGACGCCTTGCCCCAGTTCGGTCAGCACCGATCGCGCGTGGTGGTAGAGGCGGCGTGCCGCGTCGAACTCGCCGTTCATGGCACGCAACTGGGCCACGACGCATCGAACAATGCACTGCACCTGCCGGTCGCCGGAGGTTTCGGCGACGATGGCCTCGCACTGGGCAATGGCCTCGGGTACCGGCTCCGGGCCGAACAAGGCCCCGATCGCAAAGCCCATCCCGCTTCGGGCCACGAGCCGGCTGTTGCCGGCCTGGCGCGCGTGATCCATGTAGTGGACGGTGGCGGCGTTGGCTTGCGCATATCGCCCCGCCACCCCGTGAACGAATCCGATCAGGCGCCAGGCCATGGCCAATTCACCGTGCGCGGCAGCCCTCTCGAGCGGCGCGATGGCCTCATGGGCCACCCGCAGTGCCTCGGCACCCCAGTCGCCGGGCTCGCCGCTGTACAGCCGCACGAACATGCCGATCAGCTGCGCTGACGCCAGCAGGCGCCGGTCGTCCCGGTGCAAGGCCGCGCTTTCGGCTTCGGCGAGCAGGCTGCGCGCCTCGGCGAATTCGCCCACTTCCAGGAGCACTTCGGCAAGTTCGGGCAGCATCCGCGGGCGCTGGCTGTCTTGCGCATCGAGCAGAGCCAGCGCACGCCTGAACAGGCCAGCCGCTGCCTGCGCCTCCCCCCGTGCGAAACACCGCCGGGCAGCGCTTGACAGGCGGCGCGATGCGTCGGCGCCGGCGGCGAGACCTGATGCGTCCAGCGGGCCGAGTTCAGACAGACAGCGGTGCGCCTGCTCCAGGTGGTAGCCGAGGATCTCCTCGAATTCGAGCGAGCGGCCACGCGCCTCGTTGACAGTGTCCGCCCAGCGGACGAACTCCACGTGCAAGCTGGCGCGTGTGCGCTTGAGCAGGCTGCCATAGACGGTTTCGCGCACGAGGTGGTGCTGAAATCGGTAAGCGGGCTCGGCCTCGACGGATTCTGCCGGGCGCACGAAGCGCTTTCGGGCCAGCGATCCCAGGTGCCCGGGCATGCCCGGCCTGTCCGCCTCCGGCGACAACGCGGCCACTGCGGGCATGGTGAACTCCATGCCGATCACCGAAGCCGGGCTGATGGCGGCTCGTTCGTCCCGCCCAAGCCGGCCCAGCCGGGCCTCCAGCAGCGCCTTGATGCTGGGGGGGATGTCCATCGTCTGCAACTCGCGGGTTCGAACCCAACGGCCCGCCACCTGCTGCAGGGCCTGGCTGTCGATCAGCATCGACAGCATCTGCTCGGCATACAGCGGGTTGCCCTCGGCCGCTGTGACGATGCGCGCCATGATGTCGTCCGGCAGCCCGGTGTCGCCCAGCAGGTTGGCGACGACGCGCGATGCCGCGGCGTCGGTCAGTGGACGCAGCACCACCCGAAGCGAGGCCGGGCGTTCACCCCATTGCGGCCGCTCGTCGAGCAGGTCATGGCGGGCGGTGGCGAGCAACAGGACAGGCGAGCCCTGCGAGGTGTCCAGAACGTGCTCCAGCAGGTCCAGGAATGCCGGCTGCGCCCAGTGGATGTCGTCGATCAGGACCACCAGGGGCCCGCTGCTGGCCAGCACCTCGAAGAACCTCCGAGCCGCCCAGAACAACTCACGCAATGCAAACGTGTCGGTGCTCAACCCTGTGGCAGCGGCCAGGCGCACGGCGATGTCGCCGTCGCCGATGCGGGCCGCCAGCTTGGCGCAGGCCACGTCGGGGCTGTCGTCCGCCCGGATGTCGGCCGCCTGGCTTGCCATCTCGCGCAACGGCCAGAACGTGATGCCGTCTCCATAGGACAGGCAGCGCCCCCGCAGCACGCGCGACCCGGAACTGGCACGCGCGATCACCTCGCGCGCCAGCCGCGACTTGCCGATGCCTGCTTCGCCGATGAGCGTGACCAGCCGGACCGAACGCCCGCGGGCCATGTCGCTCAGGGCCAGATCGATTGCCGCCAGTTCGTCCTCGCGGCCGACCAGGGGCGCCTCGTCGTTGCGGGCGGTGCCGTCGGCCCCGTTCACGGAGATCAGCCGGTACGCCGGCAAGCGCTCTGACTTGCCCTTGAGCTCCAGCGGTTCGACAGCCTCGACCTCGACGGCATCCCGTACCAGCCTGTACGCGGCCTCGCCAAGGTAGATCTCTCCCACCGGGGCCGCCTGTTCGAGACGGGCGGCCACATTGACTGCATCGCCAGTGGCCAGCTTCTGGTTGGCGGCGGGATCGTCGGTGGCCACCACCTCGCCGGTGTTGACCCCGGTGCGGTTGGCCAGCACGACGCCGTAGCGTGCGCTCAGATCCTTGTTGACCCGGTGCAACTCCGCCTGCATGCCGGTGGCAGCACGCACTGCCCGCAGGGCGTCGTCCTCATGCGGCTGCGGCAGGCCGAACACGGCCATGATGGCGTCGCCGATGTACTTCTCTACCTTGCCGCCGTGGCGGGCAATCTCGGCGGACATGGCACCGAAGTAGCGCTGCTTGAGCTCGTGAAATGCCTCAGGGTCCAGCCGCTCGGCCAATGCAGTGGAGTTCTGCAGGTCGCAGAAGACCACGGTCACGGTTCGGCGCACCTCGTGCGCCGACGGGGGTGCGGCGGAGGAGGCCAAGGGCGTGCCACAGTAGCCGCATAGGCGAAACTTGGGGGGGTTGTCTTCGCCGCAGCCGGGGCACTTGAGCATGGGCGCAGTGTAATGAGGCGCATGGCCTGCGGGCCTCAGGCCTCCAGGGCAGCGACCTCGGCAGTCAGCCGCACGGTGGTCTCGGCCGCGCTGCGCAGCAGGTTGTGCAGCAGCCGGATCGCCAGCGCCGGGCGCTCGGTCTCGATGCGGGCAAAGCCCGCACGGTCGAGTGTGCCGCACTCGACCTGTGAATCCGCCCGCACGTCTGCCGAGCGCGTACCGCCGTCGATCAGTGCCGCCTCACCGAACGACATGCCGGCACTCAGCGTGGCCAGCCGCTTCACGGTGCCACCTGGCAAGGTGACCACGACGCTGACCTCGCCACGCAACATCAGGTACAGCGCGTCGGCCGGATCGCCTCGCCGGATCACCTGCATGCCCGGTTCGAAGGTCTGATGTTGCAGCCTCGCCGCGAGTTCGGATACATCGTCCTGCGACAGGCCTGCGCACAGCTGGTGTTCGGCCAGGCTGCCCAGTTGCATGACCGTGCGTTCGTCGGTCTGTGCCTCGATCAGACGGCGTTCGCACCACTCCAGCGCCAGATCGAGCTGGGGCTGGAAGCTCATCGCGCGAACGAAGTGCGGATCGACCTCGGTTCCCAGGCCATCCAGCAGCGTGCCACGCCGCACGCGGCTGAGCACCAGATGTTGTTGGCGCCTCGCCATGGTCTCGACCAGCCGGGCCAGCAGGCGCACGCAGGCGGCGTCGATCTGGGTCACGCGCTTCACGTCGAGGATGGCGAAGCCCATGGTGCCGTCGGCCTCGGAAAGCGCGCGGATCACCGGCTCCAACGTGGCAAAGCGCAGGTCGCCCTGGAGCTCGTGCACCAGGATCATCGAACCGTGGCTGTCGAGCACGGCGGTCTGCCGGGCAGAGCGGCGCCGTTTGGAGCGCATCTGTGCCCCGGTGTAGCGCGCCCGGACTGCAAAGGCCGACGCACGTGGCGGCTGCAGGAAGTGCAACCCCAGATCCGCCGAGATGGCCTCGCAGACCTTCACGCCCCGAACGCTGTTGCCCCGTTCGTCCAGCGCCGGCGAGAACACGCCGAAGCCCAGTTGGCCGGGCAGCACCGCGATGATGCCGCCGCCGACACCGCTCTTTGCGGGCATGCCGACCCGCGCAACCCACTCGCCGGCGAAGTCGTACATGCCGCAGGTGGTCATCACGCTCAGGATGGCGCCCAGGTGTTCAGCGGCCACAGCCCGCCGCCCTGTGACCGGGTTGGAGCCGCCATTGGCCAGTGTGGCGGCCATCAGCGCCAGGTCGCGGCAGTCGACGACGATCGAGCACTGCTTGAAATACAGCTCCAACGCGCTCTCTGGATCCTCGGTCAGGATGTCGTAGTTGCGCAGCATGTGGCCGATCGCGCGGTTGCGGTGGCCGGTTGCCCGCTCGGATTCGAAAACCGGCTGGTCGATCTCCAGCGGCCGGCCGGCGTAGGCTGAGACGGCGTCGAGCACGCGCTGCAGCCGCTCGTCACGGTTCGCGCCGTTGACCAGCGAACTGGTGGCGATCGCGCCGGCGTTGATCATCGGGTTCAGCGGCCGGCCGGAGCCGGGTTCCAGGCTGATCGAGTTGAACGCGTCACCGCTGGGCTCCACGCCGATTGCCCGGCGTACGTGGTCGCCGCCACTGTCCTCGAGCGCCACGCCGTACACCAGAGGCTTGGAGATGGACTGGATGGTGAACGGAGCGCGCGTGGCGCCGACCTCGTAGACCTGCCCGTCCACCGTCGCGATGACGATACCGAACAGGCCCGGATCGGCTTTGGCGAGCTCAGGAATGTAGGTCGCGACCTGGCCACTGGTCAGGCCTGCGAAGCGCTGATGAAGGGCCTGGAGGTACGCCTGGATCGGCGAATCGATGTGGCTCTCTTGGTGCATGCGCCAAGGTCAGCAACTTCCATGCACACGCGCGGGGCCGTGCTGCGCTGGGCGCGATCGGGGTCAGGCACTGAACTGGTGCCCGGCCGGTCGCCGGGCACTTGTACGGGGCTCGGTCAAGACCGCCGGGCTTGGCGCAGTGCCGTCGCCTGGCGCAGGCGTTCGGCCAAGTGGACCGCCATGTTGCGGTACAGCTGCGCCGCCAAGGCGGGCTCCTCTTCGGCAATGGCCTCCAGGCCCTGCAGGGTCAGCTGGTACACCTCGGCCTCGGTGTCGGCGGTGGCATCGGCGCTGCGGCTGCCGCCGTCGAGCATGGCCGTCTCGCCCAGCATGACACCGGCCGAAAAGCTGGCAAAT
Organism: uncultured Ideonella sp.; assembly: GCA_964369025.1. Lineage (GTDB taxonomy): Bacteria > Pseudomonadota > Gammaproteobacteria > Burkholderiales > Burkholderiaceae_C > Ideonella. Next base: position 5,271 of record CAYJEC010000020.1, read on the forward strand.
CGCTGGCCACCGTGGCCCATCGCGCGGCCTGCAACCACGGTGATGGATCCGCGTGTCAACACATACAGCCCGTCGGCCGGATCCCCCTCACGGAACAACGCCTCACCGCCCGAGAGGTGGCGCTGTAACAGGTGCTGCCGGACCGTTGCGGCCTGGCGGGATGTCAACCCGCGAAACAGGATGCTGGCTTCGAGCGAATGCACCGCGTCGCCTGGCTCGTGCCCCCACTCTCGCAGCAACTGCAGTTCTGCGGCTTCGACGGCTCGGTCGGTGTCGGCGAACCAGTCATCCCGTGGCGACTCCCGAAAGCAACCGAAGGCGCGCAGGCTGCGGGCCCGCGGGCTGTGCTCGGTCAGACCGGACACCATCAGGCGTTGCCCCCGGCGCGGCAGAGCGGTCGACAGTTGTTGCAACAACATTGCCCCGGACGCGTCGATGGTGCTGACCGCGCGCAGGTCGAGAACCACGAAACGCGTCGCCGCGTCGACGGCGTCCACCTCGCGAGCCAGCCGCTCGGCGCTGCCGAAGAAGAGCGCGCCTTCCAGTTCGATCACCTCGATGCAGCCCCGCGCGGGCTGCAGAAGCGCTTCCTGGGCGGCAGGGTAGATGCGCCGGGAGGCACAGTCGGCCCCGCCGTGTCGCGCGCGGATCAGCGACCGGTTCATGCTGAGCACGAACACCACCAGGGCCACCGCGACACCAGCCGCCACGCCCACCGCGAGGCCCTGCCACACGGTGAGGACGCAGACAATGGCGACGCAGGCCAGCGACTGCCAGACATCGGCGGAGCGTTCGCCGCTTCGCCACTGGCCCACGAGCCTCCGTGTCCAGCGATCTGCCAGCCCGAGCGCCACCGTGACCATGATGCCGGCCAACACCGCCGTGGGCAGCAGGGCCATCGCCGGACCGAGCAGCAGGTAGATCAGGCCGAAGCTGCAGGCGCCCATGAGTGCAGCGCGCCTCCCCCGGCCACCTGCATTGATGCTTGCCAGCGCGCGGGCGCGCAACAGCACCACTGGCAGGCCGGCAAACAATCCGACGGCCAGGTTCGCCGCCCCCAGCGCCATCAGGTCTCGGTTGACGTCGCGTCGTGCATCGAGTTGCTGGTCGATCGCCAACCCGCTGAGCACGGATTCCAGCGAGCCGATCAGTGCCAGCACGCCCGCGCCCGAAGCGATGTCCAGCTTGTGGCTCCAGAGGAAGGCGAGCGTGTCACCGGTTTCCAGCCACCGGCCCAGATCGGGCATGGGCCAGTGCTCAGGCAGGGGCCCCACCGCGGGGCCCATGGGGGTTCCTGCCAGGCCCAGCAGCAGGGCATACAGGGCCAGGCCGAAAGCCAATCCGGCCAACTGCGACGGTGCCCTGGGCCAACGCCAGGCGACCGCCCAGGTGCAGCCTGCGGTTGACAGCCCGATCAGCAGGGCGCCCGGTTGGATCAGGCCGGAGGACCACGCCAGGTCCTGCAGCCTGGTGGTCGACGGCAGGCCGAGCAGCGTGGGGATCTGCGGCACGAGGATCAGCACGGCCACACCGTTCATGAACCCAGCCAGCACCGGTTGGGGCACGAACTGCGCCATGCGTCCGAGCCCGATGCGGCCGAACAGGATCTGCAGGATGCCCATCAACACCACGGTCGTGCCAGCGACGGCCAGAATCGCATCTCCGCCTGCCGCTGAGGCGCCACCAGCCAGCGGGGCCAGCACGCCGGCGAAGATCAGGGTGGTGGCCGAACTGGGGCCGGCGGCCGGCATCGCGCCGCCCGACAGGGCGGCATACACCACGCCGCCGACGCAGACCGTGACGAAGGCTGCCGCGAGTCCCCGAGTCGCCGCCTGGTCGCCCAGGGGGGCGTAGCCCAGCGTGCCGAGGGTCAGCACGACAGCCAGGGTCACCAGCGCGCCGACCGCACCGCCGAAGGTCTCGGATGCCCATGGCGCCTGGCCCCACGGCGCGCTGACCGAGGAGCCGGGCGGCCTGCGCGTCTCGTCGTTCATGTGGGTTCCGAAGGCGGGCGCAAATCGTCCACGCGCAAACCTTCCTGCAACAGCGCCCGGCGCAGCCAGTCGGGATGCGGCCCTTGGCCGTCCCAGGTCTCGCCGCTGACGGGGTGGCGGTATTTCACGGGCAGCGGCCCTGTGGCCGGGGTGGGAGCATCCGGCTCTGGCGTGGGCGCCAGCAGGTCGTCAACCGTGATGCCCCAGTACTCCATCAGCGCCTCGATGCGGGCGAGCACCGCGGCACGCTCGCGCCGGCTGAGCGCAGCCGGCAAAGGCATGGCGTCACTGGGGTCGGTGTCTGGCATCTCGATCCGCCGGGCAGAAAAAGTCGCGGCCGCTGAAGCGGCCGCGAGGGGTTTCACCGAGGCCGGGCAGGCCTCAGGGCTGTGCCGCGTCGAGTTCGCGACAGGACGGCGAACACACCGCCTGGGCCTTGCCGAGCAGCTTGCGCGACTTCAGCTGGGCACGTGGCCGGTGCTTGCCGCACAGGAAGCACGACATCGTGGCAGCGCCGAAGGCGCCGGTTGCCGAAAACGGAGAGCCCGCCACTTTCGAGCGGTAACGCAGTCCTCCAGCATCGATGGAGGTCTTGGGATCGTCCTTGGCCAGGGTAAGCTCCTTTGAGACGTGAACGCTTCGATGGTGGAGTTGTGCAAGTCGTGCTTGCCCGCCCGCCACCTGCACAGGAAACCCCCGCCGGGAAATGCGGGGCTGGCTGCGCCAACCCCCAATTATCGCCCATTGCGCCAACTCCCGCCGTGGGCCCGCAGGGATAATGAAATCGCCCGTGCCCGACGCCACCCCCACTGCCCCTGCCACCGCTGCGAGCCCGCACATCCTGATCGTCCGCCTGAGCGCGATCGGCGATGTGGTGATGGCCTCCGGCCTCATCCCTGCGCTGCGCGCCCGGTGGCCGCAGGCGCGGATCAGCTGGCTCACCGAGCCCGCCACCGTGCCCTTGCTGCGCCACAACCCGCAGTTGCACGAGGTGATCACCTGGAACCGGGCCGAGTGGCAAACCTTGTGGCGGGATCGGCAATGGCGCGCACTCTCCACGGCGGTTCGTGCATTCAGGGCCGGACTGCGCAAGCGCCAGTTCGACCTGGTGCTCGACGCGCAAGGCCTGTTGAAGAGCGGGCTGCTGGCCTGGATGACGGGCGCTCCGCGGCGGGTGGGCCTGCTTTCGCGCGAAGGCAGCCAGTGGCTGATGCACGAACGCATCGGCGCACGCCCCGGTGACGACGCCCGCATGAGCCACGAGTACCGTGACCTGGCGGACGCACTCGGTGCACCACAGGGCAGCTTCAGGCTCGATCTGGCGGTGGGCGACGAGGCACGTTGCACGGCCGCCGCCGCCTTGCTCCAGGCCGGCGTGGCAGGCCGTTTTGCCGTGCTGGCGCCGTTCACCACGCGGCCCCAGAAACACTGGTTCGAGGACCGCTGGGGCGGCCTGGCGCAGGCATTGATGACCGAAGGGCTGACGCCGGTCCTGCTCGGCGGGCCGGCAGACGCCGCCGCGGCGGCCCGCATGGCTGCCGCGTCTCCCGGCTTGGTGAACCTGGCGGGCCGGCTGCCGCTCGACGCCACCGTGGCCGCCATCGCGGACAGTGCGCTGCTGGTCGGTGTCGACACCGGCCTGACCCACATGGGCACGGCGCTGGGTGTTCCCACCGTCGGACTGTTCGGCTCGACCCGGCCCTATCTGGACACCGGCACGCCGCGCACGACGATCCTCTATCACTCGCTCGAGTGTTCACCCTGCCGACGGCACCCCACCTGTGGCGGCGCCTACCATTGCATGCAGCACTGGACTGTTCAGCGGGTGCTGGATGCGGCGCGGCACCAACTGGCGTTGGCGGCATGAAGGTCCTGCATGTCGAAGCTGGCAAGCACCTGTACGGCGGAGCCTTGCAGGTGGTGTTCCTGATGCGTGGCCTGAAGCAGCGCGGCATTGACAGCCTGCTGGCCTGCCCCACCGGCAGCGCCGTCGCCCAGGCTGCCCGCGAGCACGGCCTGGCCGTTCACGAGGTGCCCATGGGGGGCGATGCAGACATCGGGCTGGTCGGGAGGCTACGGCGCTTGATGGGTGACCAGCGCCCGGACGTGCTGCATCTGCACAGCCGGCGAGGTTGCGATACCTGGGGCGCCGTGGCGGGCCGGTTGCAAGGCCTGCCAGTGGTCCTGAGCCGGCGGGTCGACAACCCCGAGTCGCGCCTGTGGGCTGCGCTGAAGTACAGGCTCCCGCACCGGGTGGTGACGATCTCGCAGGGTATTCGAGAGGTGCTGCGCGCCGAGGGTGTTCCGGATGCGCGCCTGGTGTGTGTGCCCAGCGCCGTCGACACCGTGCAGTACCGCCCAGGAAGGGCGCAACTGGCCTGGCTGCGGCAGGAGTTCGGCCTGCCCGACAACGCGCTGACCATCGGCATGGCGGCCCAGTTCATCGAGCGCAAGGGGCACCAGACCCTGCTGGACGCGATGCCGGCGGTGTTTGCCAAGCACCCTGAGGCACGCGTCTTGTTGTTCGGCCAGGGGCCGCTGGTCGAACCCATCCGTGCGCGCATTGCTGCCGATCCGTTGCTGTCGGCCCGGGTGCAGCTGGCGGGATTCCGGCGCGATCTGGACCGCATCCTGCCCTGCCTGGATGTGCTCGCCCACCCAGCCTTCATGGAGGGGTTGGGCGTGTCGTTGCTGCAGGCAGCCGCCTGCGGTGTGCCCATCGTCGGAGGGCGCGCCGGCGGCATCCCCGAGATCGTGCGCCCGGGCCTCAACGGCGAACTGGTCGAACCGGGGGACGTGGGCGGGCTGGCGGGCGCACTGAACCGCCTGCTCGACTCCGCCGACCTGCGTGAACGCATGGGCCAGGCAGGGCGCCAATGGGTCGAGGCCCACTTTTCGATCGATGCGATGGTGGAAGGCAACTTGGCCGTCTACCGGGCGCTGCTCGGGGGCGCCGGGTGAGCCGTGCCGCGGTCTACTTCGTGGCCTCGCCGCTGCACTACCTGGCGGCACGAAGGGTGGCGCTGGACCACGAAGCCGGCGCTCGACAGGTGCTGGTCTGCTACCGGCCGTCGCTGGCCGGCATGATCGACCGCGCCGCCTGGGATGCGGTGGTGCTGATGCCCTGGCCGCGTTTCGACCCCTTGCCTGGGCCCTTTGGCCGGCTGCGTCGCACGCTCGACAACCTGCGCACCGTGGCCGCTGCAGTGGGGCCCTGCGACGAACTGCACCTGCACAGCCCGGTGTATGACACCGAGGCCATCAACTACTTTCTGCACGCGTTGCCACGCCTGTGCGGCGCCCGCATCCGGCGCGCGCGCATCCTGCCGGACGGCCTGCTGAACCTGCAGCGGCATCCCTTGAGCGCGGCGCGCCGGTTCGCGCAACGCCTTCGGTCGCTGCGCCGGCTGGTCAGCCCGCTTCTGCACTACACCGGTTTCGACGGTGACCGCATCGGCTCGGATGCGCCCTTCGTCGACAGGATCTACCAGCTCGCGGGCTTTCCGAACGCCTACGACCCGGCCCGCGTCTGCGTGCTGGCGCCGCTGGTGTCCGCCGACAGCGCGGCACCGGCCCCTGCGCACCGGGCGCTGGTGCTCGGCCAGCCCTTGACCGGTTCGGGGCTGATCGGCGAGGCGGACCGGGTGCAGATCGCCCAGGCGATCGCAACCTGGCTGGCAGGTCAGGGCGCCACCGAGATCCACTACAAGCCGCATCCACGCGAAGGCTCACAGGGCGAGTTCATGCAACCCGGCTACCTGCGCCTGGAGATCGCCGAACCGCTGGAGGCCTATCTGGCGCGCGAGCCCTACGGCCTCGTTGCGGGCTGCTACTCCACCGCCTTGTTCACCGCGCGCCAGATGGCCGGGCCGGGCTGCCGCATCGCGGCCTTTGGCCTGGAGCGTGTGCGCTTCAAGGGGGAGGAAAAGCGCGAGAATGTGAAGAGCCTGATGGCCGCGCTGGCGATCGAGATGCACAGCGCAGCGGGCTGAGCGAGACGACAAGGAGATTGGTTTGCAGCTGAAGGGCAAGAAAGTCCTGGTCACCGGGGCCGATGGGTTCATCGGCTCGCATCTGGTCGAGCATCTCGTCCGCCAGGGCATCGATGTCAAGGCCTTCGTCTACTACAACAGCTTCAACTCATGGGGCTGGCTCGACGACAGCGACGATGCGGTCAAGCAATCCATCGAGGTCTTTGCCGGCGACATCCGCGACCCGCACGGCGTGCGCACGGCAATGCAGGGCTGCGACGTGGTGCTGCACCTGGCTGCGCTGATCGCCATTCCCTATTCGTACCACTCGCCGGACACCTACATCGACACCAACATCAAGGGCACGCTGAACGTGGTGCAAGCGGCGCGCGAGTTGGGCGTCGAGCGGGTGGTGCACACGTCGACCAGCGAGGTCTACGGCACGGCGCGGTTCGTGCCCATCACCGAGGCGCACCCGCTGCAGGGCCAGTCGCCGTACTCGGCCAGCAAGATCGGGGCGGACCAGATCGCGGCCAGCTTCCAGGCATCGTTCGAGACGCCGGTCAGCATCATCCGGCCGTTCAACACCTACGGGCCGCGGCAATCCGCGCGCGCGGTGATCCCGACCATCATCACGCAGATCGCCAACGGCGCACGGCAGGTGAAGCTTGGCGCTGTGCACCCCACGCGTGATTTCAACTTCGTGCGAGACACCGTGCGCGGTTTCGTCGCTGTGGCCGAGGCCGACGCAGCCGTCGGGCAGGTGGTGAACATCGGCAGCAACTACGAGATCTCGATCGGCGACACCGCCCGCCTGATTGCCGAGGTGATGGGCCGCGAGGTCGAGATCGGCAACGACGAGCAGCGCCTGCGCCCGCCGGCCAGCGAGGTCGAGCGGCTGTGGGCCGACAACTCCCTGGCACGCGAACTGACCGGCTGGGTGCCCGAGTACGCGGGTGTCGACGGCCTGCGCCGCGGCCTGGCCGAGACGGTGGCCTGGTTTGCCGAGCCCGCCAACCTGCGCCGCTACAAGGCCGGTGTCTACAACATCTGAGCCTGCCCGTGGATCTCGCTACACACAGCCCCGCCGCGGCCCAGGCCGGTGAATTCGCCGAGAGCGTGCTGGCCGCGGTGCGCGAGGTGCTGGGCCCGGCTACCGCCACCATCGGCCTGCACGAGCCCGAGTTCGGCGGCAACGAGTGGGCCTATGTGAAGGACTGCCTGGACACCGGCTGGGTCTCCTCGGTGGGCGCCTACGTGGACCGCTTCGAGCGCGACCTGCAGGACGTGACCGGCGTGTCACATGCCGTGGCCACGGCCAACGGCACGGCCGCGCTGCACATCTGCCTGCTGCTGGCCGGCGTGGAGCCCGGCGACGAGGTGCTGCTGCCCGCGTTGACCTTCGTGGCCACCGCGAATGCCGTCTCCTACACCGGCGCCACGCCTCATTTCGTCGATTCGGAAACGGTGTCGCTCGGCGTGGACGCGGTGGCGCTGGAGGCCTACCTGGCCCGCACCGCTGATCGGGTCGACGGCCGATGCGTCAACCGGGCCACGGGGCGGGTGATCCGCGCGCTGGTGGTGATGCATGTCTTCGGCCATCCGGCTGACCTGGAGGCCTTGGACGCGCTGGCAGAGCGCTGGGGTCTGGTGCTGGTGGAAGATGCGGCGGAGTCGCTGGGTTCGTTCTACCAGGGCCGCCACACCGGCAACGTCGGCCGGGTGTCGGCGCTCAGCTTCAACGGCAACAAGGTGGTCACCACCGGCGGTGGCGGTGCCGTGCTGACCAATGATCCGGTGCTCGGCCGCCGCGCCAAGCACCTCACCACCACCGCCCGCGTGGCCCACCGCTGGAACTTCCTTCACGACGAGGTGGGCTACAACTACCGCCTGCCCAACCTGAACGCGGCCCTGGGCTGCGCCCAACTGGAGCAGTTGCCTGGCCTGCTGGAACGCAAGCGGGTGCTCGCGGGCCGCTACGCCCAGGCCTTTGCTGGTGTGGCGGGGGTGAGCATGCTGCGCGAACCCCCGCAGACGCGTGGCAATTTCTGGCTCAACGCCCTGATGCTGGCGTCGCCGGATGAACTCCGGCGCGACGCCGTGCTGGCCGCGCTGAACGAGGCGGGCTACATGTCGCGGCCCGTGTGGAGGCTGATGCACCGGCTGCCGATGTACAGCGCCTGCCCGCGCATGGATCTGCCGGTGGCCGAGTCGCTGGAGGCGCGGGTCATCAACCTGCCCAGCAGCGCCAGGCTGGGGGCATGAGGGTGGCCCGCCGCATCTGCGTGGTCACCGGAAGCCGCGCCGAGTACGGCCTGCTGTACTGGGTGCTGCACGACCTGCGCGCGGCCGAGGGGGTCGAACTGCAGTTGGTGGTCACCGGCATGCACCTCTCGCCCGAATTCGGCCTCACGGTGCGCGAGATCGAGAAGGACGGCTTCGCCATCGACGAGCGGGTCGAGATGCTGGTCTCCAGCGATACGCCGGGCGGCATCGCGCAGTCGATGGCGTTGGGCCTGATCGGTTTCTCCGGCGCGTTGCAGCGCCTGGCACCCGACATCGTGCTGGTCCTGGGTGATCGGTTCGAGATGCTCGCCGTGGCCCAGGCCTGCCTGGTGCACCGCGTGCCGTTGGCCCACATCGCTGGCGGCGACACCACCGAGGGCGCTTTCGACGAGTCGATCCGCCATGCCATCACCAAGATGGCCCACCTGCACCTCGTGACCCACGAATCGTCGGCGCAACGGGTGAGGCAACTGGGCGAGGATCCGGCGCATGTCCACGTGGTGGGCAGCCCGGGGCTGGATCACCTGCGCCGCCGGCCCTTGCTGGAGCGGGCAGCGCTGGAAGCATCCCTGGGTGCGCCCTTGGGCGCACGAAACCTGCTCGTCACGTTCCACCCGGTCACGTTGGATGCCGATGCCGGCCGCGCCGAGTTCGAGGAACTGCTGGCCGCACTCGATGCGCAACCGGCCGAGACGACGATCTGGTTCACCCATCCCAATGCCGACACCGGAGGCCGCGCGTTGATCGCGCGCCTTGGTGGCTGGGCCGCCGAGCGGCCCGGGCGCGTCCATGCGCATGCATCGCTGGGCCAGCAGCGCTACCTGAGCCTGATGGCCCAGTCCGACGCTGTGGTGGGCAACTCCTCCTCCGGCCTGTACGAGGCGCCTTCGCTGGGCGTGGCCACGGTGAACATTGGCGAGCGCCAGCGCGGCCGGCTGGCTGCGGCCTCGGTGCTGCATTGCGAGCCGCGCCGCGAGGCCATTGCCGCCGCGATCTCGCGTGCTGTGGATCTGCACTGCGCGGGGGTCGTGAACCCTTATGGCGACGGCCGTTCCGCACCGCGCATCGTTGGCCACCTTTTGGCCCTGCCCGACCCGCAGGCCTTGTTGCACAAGCACTTCCACCGAATCGAGAGCCTGCCGTGAGCGACCGCTGCTTCATCATTGCCGAGGCCGGCGTCAACCACAACGGCTCGCTGGACCTGGCCATGCAACTGGTGGACGTGGCGGCCGACGCCGGCGCCGACGCGGTCAAGTTCCAGACCTTCCGGGCCGAGCACCTGGTCACCGCGCAGGCGAAGAAGGCCGAGTACCAGGTGGCCAACACCCAGTCCGACGGCGGCCAGATGGCCATGCTGAAGGCGTTGGAGCTGAAGGCCGAGGACCATGCCGCACTGGTGCAACGATGCAGCGAGCGCGGCATCCGCTTCATGTCCACCGCCTTCGACGCCGCCAGCCTCGCCTTCCTGGGCACCTTGGACATGCCGGCGCTGAAGATCCCCTCGGGCGACATCACCGCCGCCCCACTGCTTTTGCTGGCCGCGCGGCTGGGCCAGCCTCTGATCGTGTCCACCGGCATGTCCACACTGGCGGACATCGAGGCCGCACTGGGCGTGCTCGCCTACGGCCTGACCCGCGAGGGCGAGCCGAGTGGGCGTGCAGACACCGAGGCCGCCTTTGCCAGCGAGGAGGGGCAGGCCGCGCTGCGCGCCTTCGTCACCCTTCTGCATTGCGTGACGCAGTACCCGGCGCCGCCCGAGGCCGTGAACCTACGGGCCATGGGCACCATGGCCGCGGCCTTCGGGCTGCCGGTCGGCTACTCGGATCACACCCTCGGCATCGAGATATCGCTGGCCGCAGTGGCACGCGGCGCCTGCGTGATCGAGAAGCACTTCACGCTGGACCGGGCCATGCCCGGCCCGGACCATGCAGCCTCGCTGGTACCCACGGAACTGGCGCAACTGGTGGCCGGCATCCGCCGCATCGAACAGGCGCTGGGCTCGCCGCGCAAGCAGCCGGCCGAGGCCGAGTTCCCGAACCGCGCGGTGGCCCGGCGCAGCATCGTGGCGGCACGACCGATCCGCGCTGGCGAGCCGTTGACTGCGGACATGCTGGCCGTCAAGCGGCCGGGCACAGGCGTGTCGCCGCTGGACTGGTGGGACGTGCTGGGCCGCCCGGCACGGCGCGACTACGACGCCGACGAATTGATCGACCGATGAGCGCAGACCGCCCCGTCATTGTCA